>NZ_BAAAQX010000017.1:0-251621 GCF_039531895.1 Nonomuraea monospora | reverse complement strand
CCCTGCCGCCGACGCGGCCCCTGCCCCCGAGACGGCCCCTGCCGCCGACGCGGCCCCTGCCCCCGAGACGGCCCCTGTCGCCGACACGCTCCCCGCTGTCGATACACCCCCCGCCCCGGACACCACCAGCGCGGCCCCAGCCCCCACCACGGCCAGGCAACCCGCCCGCACCCATGGCACCCGCCCGACCGCCACGACCCCGCACACGGCGGCCACCGACAGATACGGCCGCGCCGCCTCCAAGAAGTAGAGCTGCGACTCCGCCGGATGCCCGAACACCACGGTCGCCCCGATCCCCGCGGCCACGATCCCCAGCAACAGCAGCACACCGGGCTCCAGCACCCGCCTTCCCAGCCCCGCCACCCCACCCCACACACAGGCCAGGCAGAACAGATGCACCCCGGTCAGCACCGCCAGCGGCACCGCGGACACCGACGCCAGCGCCGGCATCCCCACCCCCGCCACCTCACCCCACACCGCCCGCATGGTCGCGAACGGCGACACGACCATCCCCTGCGACCCCTGCCCGAACAGCACGACCTGCGCGAACACCAAGCACCCCAGCACCAGAGCCGCCGCCCCAACCCACGCCCCTACGCCGACCCGCGTCCCTACGCCGACCCGCGTCCGCACGCCGACCCGCGTCCGCACGCCGACCCGCGTCCCCACGCCGACCCGCGTCCCCACGCCGACCCGCGTCCCCACGCCGACCCGCGTCCCCACCCCGAGCCGCGTCCCCACCCCGACCCACACCCCCGGCACCCGCCGCTCCACCACCCACCGCACCGCGATCACCACCGTCAGACCGGCCAGCAGCAGCGGCAGATAGGTGGCCTTGGCTCCGGCAAGCGCCACCAGCAACACCCCCAGCACCACCCACCGCGCCCAGCCACCACCGCAGGCCCACCCGGCCCGCCTTACCCCGACCAGCAGCAACACCACAGGCACGAACAACAACGCCCCGAACGTCTGCGTCGGACTCGTCGAAACCGTGAACATCGACCGCGAACTGAACACCGCCCCCTCAACCAGCGCCGGGCTGAACAGGAAATACGTCACCCCGACCGCCGCAACCCCAGCCCCCCACCCTCCACCCAGCCGCCTCCCGAGCGCCGCCACCAGCACCACCGTGGCCACCGCCATCGGCAACATCGACAGCCGGTACACCAGCGTCGCGGGCTCGATCCCGGTCACCCAACTCGTCGCGGCCATCTCGGCGTACACGAACCAGTGGTAGGCCAGCGGCTCACCCAGCACCGCCGGCATGGTCGGCGGGAAGTGGTGCTTGACCTCACCCACCAGCGCCAGGTGGTACGGCATGTCCACATACCCGGCCTCAACCGGCACCCGATACTGAAACAAGGCGCTCCACACCACCAGAAACGCCACAACCCCCGCCAGCGCCCACGCACACCACGGCGGCATCCGCTCCCCGCCTACAGGCCTCCGCCAGTGCCGCCGCAGCCCCGGCACGCAAACGAACGCCCCCACGATCAAGCCAGGCGGCACCAGCACAAGCAACGGCACCCCAACGGCCCGCGCCGGGATGTAGGCAAGCACCTCCACCGCATACCCGACCGCCAGCCCAGCCGCCACCTCCACCCCCAGCACCCACCCCCGCCCGCCAGCCTCACCCCCGCCCAGCCCACGCCCGGTGAGGCCACGCCCGGTGAGGCCGCGCCCGACCAGCCCACCCCGGGCAGCCTCGCGCCCGGCAGCCTCGCGCCCGGCAGCCTCGCGCCCGGCAAGCCCGCGACCCGCCGACCGACTTCTCGTCCGCTCACGACCCGCCAGCCCGCCTCTCGCCGACCCGCCTCCCGCCGATCCACCTCTCGCTGGCCTACCCCCCGCCAGCGCGCGCCACAGCAGCGTCCCAGGCAACGCCACCGCCCCTACGAGGTACGCGGCGAACGCACACAGATCCCGAACGGAAACCCCGCACCACAGGAAGGCGGCCACGACCCCGACGCCCACGACCACCACCGGCCCCCAGGCGCCCCACCCAAGCCCAAGTCCAAGTCCAAGCCCAGGCCCAGGCCCAGGCCCCCGCCCCGCAACCCCTCGCGACCGGGCAACCGCGGGATGGGCGGCCGCCGCCCGCGTCACCGTATGACGGTCACCAGGCGCGTGAACTCGGCCGGCAGATCCACCCCGTCCCACACCCGGTGAAAGCTCAACGCGCTACCGACCGGCACCATCCGATCGACACCCCGCCCCGCCAGCCCCCTGGCCAGCTCCTCCAGCTCCCCTTGCCCGAACCCGAAGTGCGTCATCGTCTGATCCCGCCGCTCCACCAAGGACACCAGGTCGCCCAGCGCATTCAGCCGCGCGTGCGCGAACGTCCCCGCCCCCAGCCACCGCCGGGGCGCCGAGGCGGCGGCCGAGAGGTGGACGACGGCCAGCGCGTTCCCGTGGAACTCGATGCTCTCCGCGAGCCCGTCGGCGGCCAGCCCGTACGTGGAGACCCGCTTCTCGACGGCCATCGCCGCGTCCACCCCCCACCCGCGCACGGTCACCGCCCGCGCGACGTGCGCGGTGAAGTCGGCCCGCGCCGCGTCACAGTCGCCTTCGGACCCCACCCAGAACACGGTCCGCGGCGAGGAGCAGGCGGCCTGGTCGAACCAGTAGGTGTCGTTCACGAACCCCTCGGCGACCGTGACCCTGGCGGCCCGGGGCGCGCACAGCCACGCCGCCGCCCGTACCACCGCGAACGAGGAACGGTCGGGGAAGGTCAGGTCGCGGGCGTGCGGGGCCAGCGGGTGCCGCCGGATGTCCCGTACGGCGCCGTCACCGCCCCACACCACGCGCAGGTCGCAGGCCGCGGACAGCGCGGCGGTGATGACCTCCGACCGGTCGTAGGAGATGACGCGCTGGGTGGCGGCGATCACGGGGTCGGCGTCGGCGAGTGCCTCGTGCAGCGTCTCCAGGATGGTCTCGGCGACGATGCCGGAGCGGTGTGACAGGCGGACGATGTTGCGGTTGCCCATCAGCGCGGACAGGGCCCAGGAGTAGACGAAGACGGTGTCCACGTTCGCGGGCGGGATATGGAAGATGAGGCCGCGTGGGACGCGTACGTGCTCGCCGGCCAGCCCCTCCACGGTGCGGGCCAGCTCGCTGGGGCGCAGGAAGAAGCCGAGCGAGCCCAGCTCGGGGTGGCGGCGCGCCAGCGCGGGCCGCAGCAGCCGCCGCCCGAAGGCCGCCAGGAACTCCCTGACCCGCTCGTCCCCCACCTGCAGCTCACGCCCGCCGAGCCCGCCGCCCGCGTGGCGGTCGCGATCGAGAAGCTCGCCGCGCGCCTGATGCTCACGCCCGAGAAACTCGCCGCGCGCCTGGTGCTCGCGGTCAAGGAGTCCGCCGCCTGCCTGAGGTGCGCGTCCGAGAGGCTCGTCGTCCACTTGGTGCTCACGGCCGCAGAGCCGGTCACCCGCCTGCGGCTCGCGTCCGCCCTGGTGCTCACCGCTCATCTGGCCGATCAGCACCTCGACCGGCACCGTCCCCCCGGCGGGAAAGCGCACGTCAACGACGGTGGCCGGTGCGGTGGTGGTGTGGTCGTCCGGCATCAGCCCTGCCCCATGGTGTCGCTGCAGCCACGCGCCTCCGCCCGCGGCAGCCTGCCGAGGACCTCGAACCGCTTGCCGGGCCAGCTCCCGTCGTCAACGCCCCGCACCACCCCCAGGTCCTCGGTCAGCAGCACGTGACCGGGGTAGGACGTGGGCAGCGTGCTGACCACCTCGATCAGCCCCGGCACACCGGTGGGCGCCTCCTGCCAGGTCTCGGGGTCGCGGATGACGACGTCGGCGAAGTCGGGGCAGTAGAGCCCGTCGCCGTCCGGCCCTTCCAGGAAGACGGTGCCGATCTGCTCGACCATGCCGTAGAAGTTGTGGACGCTGCTCAGCCCGCACTCGTCGGCCAGCCGCCGCCGGAACTCGGCGTTGTCCACCGCCTGCTCGGCGAGCCGCTTCCAGCCGCCGGAGTGGATGAGCACCGCCTGCGAGAGGTCGGCGCCGAGGCCGCGCAGGTGCAGCCAGATCATGAACGTGAACCCGAAGACGAGGAACCGTTCGCCGCCGTGGCGCGCCAGGAAGCCCTTGACGGCCTCCGCGTCGACCTGGCCCTGCTCGTCGAGGACGAACGTGTGGTCCCGGCCGAAGTTCATCATGCCGAGCACCCCGGCGCCGCGGGCGCTCAGCGTCGGGTCGCGGACGACCGAGCGGGTGTCGACGACGAGCATCGGCAGCCGCCGCTCGCCCAGCACGGCCCTGAGCGTGGCGGCCAGCATGCGGGGCTGGGCCGCCGCGGCCTCGCGGTCGAGGTAGACGCGGCTCGGCTGCTGCCCGGTGGTGCCGCTGGACGCCAGCACCCTGAACACCTGTTCCCGCGGTACGCTGCGCAGCTCGTGCGTCTTGAACAGCCGCACGGGCAGCCACGGCAGGTCGGCGAGCCGCTCGTAGGGCGGTGCGGCGCCGACGGCGTCCAAGATTCTGCGGTACGGCGGGCACGCCTCGCGGTGCCGCGCCGTCAGCGCAGCCAGCTCGGGAACCAGAGCGGCCTCCCGCTCCGGCTCGCTCAGCGTGAACACGCCGGCCGCGGCACTCACGTGAGCGCCTCCAGCGTGCGGTAGTCGACCTTGCCCGTCGCCAGCAGCGGCAGATGGTCGATGTGCCGCATGTCGAACCCGCTCCAGTGCAGCCGCAGCTCGGCCCCCAGCCGCCGGGCCATGCGCACCTGGGCGGTGGGGTCGAGCGCCTCCGTCCAGACCGTTACCCGGTCGTCGCCGCTGGTGACCGCCACAGGGCCGAGGCCGCGCAGCATGCGTTCGACGTCGTCGAGGTTGACGCGGGTGCCGAAGACCTTGGCCATGCGCTTGAGCCGCCCGGTGATCTGGAGGAAGCCTTCGGCGTCGAGAGTGCCGAGGTCGCCCGTGCGCAGCACCCCGCCCAGGTCGTCGCCTCTGGCGAGGTCCTCGGCGTTCTCCGCGTAGCCCATCATGACGTTCGGCCCGCGGTAGACGACCTCGCCTTCGTCGATCTCCAGGGAGCCGCCGGGCAGGGCGACGCCGACCGTACCCGGCTTGTCGGGCAGCCGGTCGGGTGGCAGCACGGCCATCCGGGCCGTCGCCTCCGTCTGCCCGTACATCACGTAGAACCGCTCCACCTGCGCGGCGAACTCCTCGGCCAGCTCGGGCGCGAGCCGCCCGCCCGCCTGGGTGAGCGTCGTGAGCTTGGGGTACTTCGAGTGGTCGAAGCGGATGCGGCGCATCATCGAGTACTGGTACGGGACGGCGGCCAGCGACGTGCAGTCGTAGGTATACAGGTCCGCCCAGAACGAACGTTCCAGCAGCCCCGCCTCCGTCAGCACCACCGTGCCGCCCGAGATGAGATGGCTGTTGAGCACCGACAGTCCGTAGCTGTAGTGCAGCGGCAGGCTCGTGATCGCGATCTCGCCGGGCCCGATGGACAGGGCGGTGGCGATCGCCTGGGCGTTGGACAGCACGGCCTGCCGCGACAGGCGCACCAGCTTGGGGTTGCCTGTCGAACCCGAGGTGGCCAGCAGCAGGCCCAGATCCGGATGCGGGTCGGGCACGTCGGCGCGGGACGGCGGCGGATCCTCCAGCGGGTTGGTGAACCCGAGCAGCGCGGCCGGCCTGAACCGCTCCGACAGGTCGGCCAGCGTGGAGGCCGGCAGGTCGGGGTCGAGCAGCGCGATCGGCCGCCCGGCGTGCCACGCGCCGAGGTAGCAGAACACAGAGGCCAGGGTGTTGCGCATGGCGCAGAACAGCGGCCCTGGCCGCAGCCCGTCGAGGTTCTCCGCGGCGCGCTTGACGTAGTGGGCCAGCTTGTCGCCGCCGATGCCCTCCTCGGCGCCCGATGGGATGAGCTGGGCCTGCGGGTGCGGGAACATCACGGCACCAGCCCGCCGTCCACCCCGAGCACCTGCCCGGTCACGAACCCGGCCTGCGGCGACAGCAGGAACGCCACAACCCCCGCCACGTCGCCCGGCTCGCCCAGCCGGCGCAGTGGGGTCGCGGCGACCACGCCCGCGCGGGCGTCGTCGTCGAGTGTTCCCAGCAGGTCCGTACGGATGTAGCCGGGCGCCACCGCGTTGACCCTGACCCCGGACGGCCCCAGCTCCCTCGCCGCGGCCAGCGTCAGCCCGATCACCGCCGCCTTCGTCGCGGAGTACACCGCCTGGCCCGGCCCGCCGGCGCGCCCCATGATCGAGGCCATCAGCACCACGGCCGGGGACGTGCCCCGGCGCAGCAGCTTGAGCGCGGCTTGCAGGGTGTGGGTGGCGCCGATGGCGTTGACCTGGAAGAGGCGGTCGATGGTGGCCTGGCCGGTCATGCCCAGCAGGGCCGCCTCGTGCACGCCCGCGTTGACGACGAGCGCGTCGAGGCGCCCGTGCCGTTGGAAGATCTGCCGCATCATGGCGGACACCTGCGCCGGATCCCCGACGTCGCCCCCCACCGAGTCGATCACCGCACCGGTTCCGCGCGCATACCCGGTCCCGGTCCCGGTCCCGGCACCGTGCCCGGCTCCGGCAGCGGCACTGTGACCGACTGCGGCACCGACTCCGGCACTGACTCCGTGCCCGGCTCCGGCTCCCGCACCTGGCCCGGACCCGGCACCGGCACTGTCACCGGCACTGGCGTCGGCGTGCGCACCGGCACCGGCGCTGGCGTCGGCGCTGGCGTCAGTGGGCATGGGGATCTCGGCGGCGAGCTCGGCCGCCACCTTGGCCGCCCGCTCCTCGTCCCGCCCATGCACCACGACCGTGTACCCGCACGCTGCCAACATCGCGCCCACGGCCCGCCCGATGCCCCGGGTAGACCCCGTCACCAGCACGACGCGTGCCGCGCCGCCGCCCCCGGCGGGCGGGTCAGAGGGCGGCCGCGCCGATGCCATGCTTCTCCAGCAGCCCGCTCGCCTCGGCGAACGAGCTCATGTCGATCATCTCATCGGTGTCGATCATGATGGAGAACTCGTCCTCCATCGCCGCGATGAGTGCCATGTGCGCGAGGGAGTCCCACTGTGGGATGGCGCGGTATTCGAGGCCGTCGACGTCGGCGTCGGCCGGAAGGTTGAGCGCCATGCGGAAGACGGCCCGCAGGCGATCGAGATGACTCATGATCACTCACTCTCTGTCCTCAAGCCACGACGAAGTGTAGCGGTAATTGCCCGCCAGGAAAAACCAAGCCCCCGTCCTGAGTAATGGAACCGTATAACGATGAGTGACCCCCGAGGAGGGCTGGGAATGTCGGATGGGACCACGGCAACCGTACGGGGGGAATGATGGACGAATCCAATCACTGGTACGGGCACTCCCGCATACTCGGCAAGTACTGTGGCCTCCATGACGAGGCACCGAAGCGGATCCAGGGTTTTCTTCAGCACGGATGGAACTATCTCCACGGATTTCCCCCCAACGACCACTGGTGCAGTCCCGGTTACCCCCGTTTCGTCTGGTCGGACGTGCTGCGGCGCAGGGGCTGGTCGATGGGCCGCCGGGGTCACTACTTGATCGGCGCGCCGTGGATCTACCTTCTTTCCCTTGAGCCCGAGCTGGGCGTGCGGCCGGTCCGCGAGGGTACGATCTGGTATCCCTTTCACGGCTGGGAAAAGCATTCCGTCAGTGGCGACCATGCCCGACTTGCCGACGAAATCCGAAATGTCGAGACGGGTCCGGTCACGGTCTGCCTTTATTGGCTTGAATACGCAAATCCGGACATTCGGCGTTCGTATGAATCGAGAGGTTTCCGGGTCATCTGCCATGGCGAGCGCGGATCCCGCTGGGAGGGAAAGGGCCGCGACTTCCTGCGCAAGCAGCTCATCGAGTTGCGGCGGCACCGCAGGGTGGCCTCCAACCGGCTCGGCAGCGCGCTGTTCTACGGCGCCTCGGTCGGCTGCGACGTGGCGGTCTACGGCGATCCGATGCAGTTCGAGGACGAACGTCCCGAGTACGGCGGCACCGCCCGCCGCGAGCGGCTCTGGCCTGAGCTGCACGGCACGCACGTCGATCCCGGGCTGGCGGCGGAGGTGGCGCGGCGCGAGCTGGGATTCGAGTATCAGGCGACACCGGAGGAGCTACGGCGAATGTTCGGATGGAAGCGGGTGCGCACCGCATGAAGGGCCCCATGAGCGACGAGGCGCCCGCGAACGTGCGGCTGATCGGCGGGGAGATGCTGCTGTGGTCGGACATGTCCGCCATGGGCGGCGTCACCGAGTGGCGTGGCGCGGCGCTGGAGCTGATCAGGCGGACGATCCCGGAGGACGGGCGGGTGCTGCTGGTCGGGCCGCACCCGAGGGCGCTGGTGGACGACGTGGTCGCGCGGGCGCACTCGGCCGCCGTGCTGCTGCGCTCCTACCCTGACGCGTGCGCGCTGGGAGCCCGGCATCCGGGTCTGGAGGTGTACTGCGGGCGGCTGGAGCTGCTGGACGCCGACGAGCCGTACGACCTGGTGCTGGCCATGGACGGGCTGCTGCGCACCCACTCGGCCGAGGCCCCGGCGGCGGCCTGGAGCGAGTCGCTGGGCGCGCTGGCCGACCTGGTCGCGCCCGGCGGCACGCTGGTCCTCGGCGTACGCAACGACCTGGGCGTGGACCGCTTCATCGAGGCCAGGCCGGCCGACAGGGAGTGCGCCGACGACCAGTGGGCGCCGCACGGCTTCGACCCGAGCTACCCCAGCGGCCCCGAGGCGCTCGACCTGGGGCTGGAGTCGGCGCGGCTGAGCCTGCGGCGCTGCTACGCGGCCTACCCGGACCGGCGCGCGCCGCGGTCGCTGCTGTCGAGGGAGGCGCTGGCGTTCGACCTGCCGGAGGCGCTCACGTTCCCGCTGAGCGCCAGGGACGGCGACCGGATGCTGGTCGCCGACCCGCTGCGGCTGACCAGGCTGGTGTTCAGGCACGGGCTGGGGGAGCAACTGGCCCCGCTGTGGCTGGCCGTGGCGACCAAGCCACCCCGCCCGGACGCGCTGCCCCGCCCGGACGCGCCGCCCGGCCAGGACGCGCCGCCCCGCCCGGACGGGTCGCCGCGGGCGGTGGAGTTGCCGCTGGGCCTCATCGAGGAGGGCCCGGCCCTGTACGAGCTGACCGCCGGCGGCACCAGGCGGCTGCCCGGCGGCCAGGAGCGGCCGATCCCGGCGGGCCGGGTGGTCGAGGAGATCCTCGTCGAGGCGTGCGCCCGCGAGGACGTCGCGACCGTGCGCGAGCTGCTCGCCGACCTGGCCGACTGGCTGGACGCGGGCGGCGACGTGTCGGCGGCGACCGACAGCCTGGTCTACGACGGCGAGCGGTTCGCCGCGGTGAACCCGCCGGTGGGCCTGGCCGTCCCGCCGGGGGCGCAGGTCGTGCTGTGCAGGATCCTGTGGCGGTTCGCGGTCAGGCTGCTGGCGGCGGGTCACCACCATCCGTGGCCGTGGCCGCTGGAGGCCGACCAGCTCACGCTCACCCTGTGCGGCATGGCCGGGCGGCCGTGCGACCCCGGCGACCTCGACCGGGCCCGCAAGCTGGACGCCGAGCTGGGCCAGCCCGCCGAGCTGACCGAGCACGCGCCGACGTACCGCGACCTGCTGTCCGCCCGCGACCGCCTGGCCGACCAGCTCACCGCGGCGCTGGCCAGGATCTCCCGCCTGGAGACCAAGCTCTCCTACCGCGAGCGCGAGCTGGTGCGGGCCAAGGCCAAGCTGCGCAGGACCCAGCGCAAGGCCACCGCCTACCGCAGGACGCTCGGCTACCGACTCTCCCGCCGTCTGGCCCGCCCCCGCAAGGTCGCCCGCCGTGTCATCCGCCTGCTGTCCGGCTGAGGTATCGAGCTGAGGAAACGATGAGGAGTGCATGTGCCGGTTCTTTCGGTGATCGTCCCGTTCCACAACGTCGAGAAGTACATCGGGCCCTGCCTTGACTCCATCGCGGCGCAGACGCAGGCAGAGCTGGAGGTGATCTGCGTGGACGACGGCAGCGCCGACGGCGGCCCGGCCGTCGTGGAGTCGATACTGGCGCAGGACCCGCGGATCACCCTCATCAGGCAGGACAACCACGGGGTGGGCCACGCCCGCAACGTGGGCGTGCGCCACGCCGGCGGCGCCTACCTCGCCTTCGTGGACGGCGACGACGTCGTCCCGCGTGACGCGTTCGACCGCCTGGTCTCCTCCCTGGAGGACACCGGATCGGACCTGGCCTGCGGCAACGTCATGCGCCTCTACCGCAACCTGCTCGTCCCTTCGTGGGCGCACCGCGAGGCGTTCGCCAGGCCCGCCAAGCGCACCCACATCACCCGCCACCCGCTGCTGATCCGCGACCGCATGTTGTGGAACAAGGTCTACCGCCGCTCCTTCTGGGACCGCCTGGGCCTGAGCTTCCCCGAGCGCATGTACGAGGACCAGCCCGTGGCCATGGCCGCGCACATCGGCGCCCGCACCGTGGACGTGCTGGCCAAGGTGGTCTACCACTGGCGGCACCGCGACGAGCCGGACGCCTCGATCACCCAGCGCCGCCTGGAGCCGGGCAACCTGCGCGACCGCCTGCTGTCCGTGCTGCAGACGGCCGACCTGCTGGCCTGCGGCGCGCCGAAGCTCAAGCCCGACTTCGACCGCGACACGCTGGACATCGACATGGCCGTCGCCGTGGAGGCGCTGGCCGAGATGGGCGGCTCGGCCGACCCCGGCCTGGTCGATCTGGCCGTCCGCTACCTCGACGGCGTGTCCCGCGAGGCCTGGCAGAGCCTGCCGTTCGAGCAGCGGCTCCTGGTCCACCTGCTGCACGAGCGCCGCCTCGACGAGCTGGCGGGCGTGCACGCCCAGGCGGGCGACGGACGGCTGCGGCCCAGGATCGGCTCGGCGGGGCTGCTGCGCAAGCGCTGGTACGGCCGCCACCCGTCGATGCCCGGCCACCTGTCGGAGGTGTCCGGCGAGCTGGCGCTGCAGACCAGGCTGGTCGGCCTCGACTGGAAGGACGGCGTGCTGCACGGCTCAGGGCGGGTGGCCGTGGGCCGGTTCGACGTGGCCGAGCTGCGCCGGGTGCGGGTGCGGACGTATCTGCAGGAGCGGGTCACCGGCGACGTCGTGCCGCTGTCGGACGAGGAGAGCCTGCCCGTCTGGGAGAGCGTCGAGCAGGAGGACGGCGGGCGGCTGCCGGAGCACGCGTTCCCGTTCCGCTTCGCGTTCGACCCGGGCACGCTGTCGCGGGCGCAGCTCGCCCGGCACGGGCACTGGGACCTGAGGGTGCAGCTCAGAGGGCACGGCCTGCGGCTCGACGGCCGGGTGGCGGGGCCGCGCTGGCTGCCGCCGCTGATGCCGGTGCCGCGCCGGAAGTCGGGCGTGTGGCTGGTGCCCGCGCGCAACGCGAAGGGCGCCTGGGGCGTACGGCTGCGCACCGCCGACGCCGTGATCGGCGACTACCGCGTGGACGGCGGCGAGCTGCTGTTCTCCGGGGAGATGAGCGACGTCGGCGACGGCGAGCCGGTGCTGCGGCTGCAGCGCAGGAGCGACGGCGAGGAGATGTACTTCCCCGTGGCGCTGGCCGGGCAGGACTTCCATGCGCGGGTGCCGCTGGCCGACATCGACGAGCGCGTGGGGCACGAGTCGTGGTGGGAGGTGGTGATCGACCAGGGCACCGCCATCCGGCCGCTCGTCAGGACCAGGCAGCGGGCGGTGGCGACGGTGGACGAGCGGCGCTTCCTCATCGACCGCGGCGAGGACGGCTGCCTGCTCCTGGCCGAACGGTGACTACCTGAGGATGCCCGCCAGCGTCTCCACCACGTGCTCCTGCTGGCCGTCCGTCAGGCCGGGGAACAGCGGTAGCGACAGCTCCTGCGCGTAGTACGCCTCCGCCTGGGGGCACAGGCCGCGCCGGTAGCCGAGGTCCTCGAACACCGGGTGCCAGTACGCGGGCACGTAGTTGACCTGCACGCCGATCCCGGCGGCCCGCATGCGGTCGTAGACCTCGCGCCGCCGCCCGTCGCCGACCCTGACGGGGTAGAGGTGCCAGCTCGGCCGCACGTACGCGCGCTGGGCGGGCAGCGTCAGCCCGGGCACGTCGCGCAGCATGACGTGGTAGCGCTCGACCAGCTCGGCCCGCCGCTCGCGGAAGCGCTCCAGGCGGCGGAGCTGGCTGACGCCGAGCGCGCACAGCACGTCGGGCAGCCGGTAGTTGAGCCCGAACTCGTGCACCTCCTGGTGCCAGCCGCCCTCGTCGGTGTGCCGTTGCCCGGCGGGCTCCCTGACCAGGCCGTGGTTCCTGAACCGGGCGGCCCGCCGCAGCCGCGCGGGGTCGGCCGCCGCCACGGCGCCGCCCTCGGCCGTCGTCACGGTCTTGGTGGGGAAGAAGGAGAGCGTGGTCAGGTCGGCCAGCGAGCCCACCGGCCGGTCCTTGTACGCCGACCCGATCGAGTGCGCGGCGTCGGCCACCAGC
Organism: Nonomuraea monospora; assembly: GCF_039531895.1. NCBI lineage: Bacteria > Bacillati > Actinomycetota > Actinomycetes > Streptosporangiales > Streptosporangiaceae > Nonomuraea > Nonomuraea monospora. The sequence goes on along the minus strand of NZ_BAAAQX010000017.1, from coordinate 239,214 downwards.
ACCGCCCCGGCCCGGCCGGTGACCTCGCGCAGCTCGTCGTAGTCGGCGGGATGGCCGGCGTAGTCGACCGCCGTGACCGCCCGGGTCCTCGGGGTGACCAGCGCGGCGGCGGCGTCGGGGTCGAGGTTGCCGGTGTCGGGCTGCACGTCGGCGAAGCGCACCCGGGCGCCCAGGAGCGCGGCCGTGGCGGTCGTGGCCACGAACGTCAGCGGCGAGGTGATCACCTCGTCGCCCGCTCCGACCCCGGCCGCCACGTAGGCGACGTGCAGCGCCGCGGTGCCCGACGTGACCGACACGCAGGGCACGCCGCCCGTCCAGCGGGCCAGCTCCGCCTCGAACAGGCCGACGGCGGGCCCGGTCGTCAGCCAGTCGCCGCGCAGCACCCCGGCGACCGCCTCGACGTCGGAGGCGTCGATGGACTGGCGGCCGTAGGGCAGCATCAGCCGGCCACCATGTCACGCAGGTCGTCGACAGAAAGCCACTGCTCGTTGGTGTCGGAGCGGTAGGAGAAGCCCTCGGGCAGCAGCTCTCCGGTGCGCGGCGGCACGTAGCCCCAGGTCGCGATCGTGGGCTGGACGACGAAGCGGTCTTCCAGCCGCAGTGTCCTGCGGCCGTCGTCGGGGCCGATCATCTCCTCGTGCAGCTTCTCGCCCGGCCGCACCCCGATCTCGTAGATCGAGCTGCTGGGGGCCAGCGCCTCGGCCAGGTCGGTGATGCGCATGCTGGGGATGCGCGGCACGTACAGCTCGCCGCCCTGCATGAGGTCGAAGGAGTCGACGACGAACCGGACCGCCTGCTCCAGTGTGATCCAGAACCTGGTCATGCGCTTGTCGGTGATCGGCAGGCTGCTGCCCTGCTGTGCGAGGCGCTGGAACAGCGGGATGACCGAGCCCCTGCTGCCGACGACATTGCCGTAGCGGACCACGGAGAAACGGGTCTCGTGGGCGGCGGCGTAGTGGTTGGCGGAGACGAAGAGCTTGTCGGCGACCAGCTTCGTGGCCCCGTAGAGGTTGATCGGGCTGGACGCCTTGTCGGTGGAGAGCGCGACCACCTTGCGCACGCCGCAGTCGATCGCGGCCTCCACGACGTTCTGCGAGCCGGCCACGTTGGTGCGGACGTACTCGAACGGGTTGTACTCGGCGGTGTCGACCTGCTTGAGTGCTGCCGCGTGGACGACGTAGTCGATGCCGTGCATGGCGCGGGTCAGCCGGTCGCGGTCGCGGATGTCGCCGATGAACCAGCGCAGCCGCTCGTCGTCGCCGAAGAGCTGCCTGGTCTCGTACTGCTTGAGCTCGTCGCGGGAGAAGATGACCAGGCGCCGGACGGCGAGTGCGTCGAGCGCGTGACGGATGAAAGCCTTGCCGAAGGACCCCGTTCCTCCGGTGATCAGAATCGACGATCCACTGAGAATGCTCACGTGGCCCCCTGAAATCGCGCTAAGGCGCTGTAGTCGTCGTGGCAGGCGGTAGCATAGCGCGATCGGCTAATCACGCGCGGTCACACGGGGGAATGGGGCTTCGGTGCGTATTGTCGGAATTGTTCAGGCCCGAATGGGCTCAACACGTCTACCCGGAAAGGTGCTACGAGAGCTGGGTGACCGGTCTGTACTGGGCTGGGTGGTCCGCGCCGCGCGCGAAGCGGGAGCGCTGGACGACCTCGTCGTGGCCACCACCATCGAGCCTGCCGACGACGCCGTCGTCGCCGAATGCCACCGGCTGGGCGTCGCCTGCCACCGGGGGCCGGTCGACGACGTGCTGACCAGGTTCGCGCAGGTGCTGGCGGGGCGGCGATGGGATGCCGTCATGCGCTTCACCGCCGACTGCCCGCTGCTGGACCCTGAGGTGATCAGGGAGGCGGCGCTGGTCTTCCGCGCCGTGCCCGGGCTCGACTACCTGAGCACGAGCCTGGCCCGCACGCTGCCGCGCGGCATCGACGTGGAGCTCGCCGGGCGGGCCGCGTTCGAGCGCGCCGACGCCGAGGCCACCGGCTACCACCGCACCCACGTCACGTCCTACCTCTACGAGCAGCCGGGTGACGCGCGGCTGCTCGGCCTGGCCTACCGGCCGGCCGCCGACGACCTGCGGGTCACGCTCGACACCGAGGACGACTGGCGGCTGATCTCGGCCGTGGTGGCCGAGCTAGGCGATCGGTGCGTACCGGTGCGAACCCTGGTGGGCTGGCTGCGCGAGCGGCCCGAGGTGTGCGGGCTCAACGCGCACGTCCGGCAGAAGGCCTTGCAGGACGCGTGATCGGGACGGCGCACCCCGCGCGGGTGGGCTTCCGCTGCGATGCCGGGGTGAGGAGCGGGGCGGGCCATCTGGTGCGCTGTGTGGCGCTGGCCGAGGAGCTGGCCGCGCGCGACGTCGGGGTGGTCTTCCTCGGCGACGTGTCCGGCTCCGAGTGGGCGCGCGCGCAGCTTCGCGAGCGCGGCTTCCCGCTGGTGCCCGCGCCGCCCGAGCCCGCCAGGCTCGCCGCGCTGGCCTGCGAGCTGCGTCTGGACGCGGTGGTGCTCGACTCCTACGACCTGCCCGCCGAGACCGGCGCGGTGCTGCGGGACGCCAGGTTCGCGGTTCTGGCCCTGGTCGACGGCGACCCACTGGGCCAGGAGGCCGACCTCTACCTCGACCAGAACCTCGGCGCCGAGCGGCGGCCCTTCCCGCTGCCCGCCAGAAGGCTCGCCGGAGCCGGGTACGCGCTGCTGCGCGACAGCGTGCGGCGGCACACCCGGGCGCCCGCCGGCGGCGAGGTGCCCGAGGTGCTGTGCTTCTTCGGCGGCACCGACAGCGGCGGCGTCGCCCCGGCGTGGGCACGGGCGCTCACCGCCACCGGGCGGCCCTTTCGCGGCACGGTCGTCAGCCCGGCGCCGTTCGAGGCGGGCGGGCCCATCACCGTCATCCCGCCGACGAACCGGCTGCCCGAGCTGATGGCCGGGGCCGACCTGGTGGTGACGGCGGCCGGGTCGGCGATCTGGGAGCTGCTTTACCTCGGCGTCCCCACGGCGCTGACCTGGGTGGCGGACAACCAGCGCATCGGGTACGAGGAACTGGTGACCCTGGGAGCCGCGGCGGGGCTGGGCGGCGCGGCGGACGAGGCGGGCACCTGCGTGCTGGCCCGCCTGCTCGCCGACCCCGCCGCCCGCGAGGAGCACGGACGGCGGGGGAGCGGCCTGGTGGACGGCAGGGGCCGGGAACGCGTCGCCGACGCCCTGCTGGACATCTGCTAGCTAGATCAGGTCCCAGGTCAGCGGCGTGCCGAAGGGCACGTCGCGGGCGAAGTGCCGCCCCATGACCACCGCCGCCGCGTCCGGCGGCAGCCCTCCCGCCGGCCGGATCGAGCGCACGTTCTCCGGAGTCACGGGCTCGCCCGCGCTCACGTCGCGCACCACGTACAAGGAGCGGCGGAAGCGCAGCCCCTCCCGCTCGGAGGGCCGCGGCCCGATCACCGGCTCGCCCAGCGACTCCCAGGCCCGCGCGCTCTCCACGACGAGCGCCGCCAGCTCGGTGGGCTCCAGCGAGAAGGCCGAGTCCACGCCGCCGTCGGCCCGCGAGAGCGTGACGTGCTTCTCGATCACGCAGGCCCCCAGCGCCACCGCGGCCAGCGCCGCGCCGATGCCCGGCGTGTGGTCGGACAGCCCCACCACCTCGCCCGTGATCGCCGACAGCAGCGGCAGCGCCCGCAGGTTGCTCTCGGCGGGCGAGGCGGGGTAGCTGGCCGTGCACGACAGGACGGCGAGCTGCGCGCACCCGGCCGCGCGGGCCGCCGACACCGCGGCCTCGATCTCGGAGACGGACGCCATCCCGGTGGAGATGATCAGCGGCTTGCCCGTGCCGGCGGCCAGCCGGATCAGCGGCAGGTCCACGATCTCCGAAGAGGCGATCTTGTACGCCGGCGCGTCCAGCTTCTCCAGCAGCTCCACCGCCGTCGCGTCGAACGGCGCGGAGAACGGGATCAGCCCCCGCTCCCTGGCCCGCTCGAAGATCGGCTCGTGCCACGCCCACGGCGTGTGGGCCCGCTCGAAGAGCTGGTAGAGGCTCTCCCCGCCCCACAGCTCGTGCTCGTCGCCCAGCCGGAACGGCAGCGCGTCGCAGTCGATGGTCAGCGTGTCGGGCGTGTACGTCTGCAGCTTCAGCGCGTGCGCCCCCGCCTCGGCCACCGCGTCCACGATCGCCAGCGCCCGCTCCAGGCTCCCGTTGTGGTTGCCGGACAGCTCGGCCACGACGAACGGCGGATGCCCCGGCCCGATCGCCCGTCCTCCGATGGAGATCATCGGCTTTCCTTCCTGATCTCGAAGGTCACGGCGTCGCGCGTCACCCCGTCGACGACCTGCCTGCGCCTGCTCACCTCGACGAACCCGAACCGCCTGTGCAGCCGCATGACCGGCTCGTTGCCGTCGAGGACCTCGCCGCGCAGCGTGCTCAGCCCGAGCGGGCCGAAGGCGTGCCCGACGGCCGCCCGCTCCAGCCCGATCCAGGCGCGCAGCAGGCTGCCCTCCCGTTCCAGCGAGGAGAGGTCGAGGTAGTAACCCCAGGTCGCGCTCTGCGGGGTCAGGTCGGAGTAGGTCACCACTCCCGTGGCGACGCCGTGGTGGTCGTAGATCAGCACGCGCCTGCTCGGGTCGGCGCGGACGGCCGCCCACCAGCGCAGATGCTCGTCCTCCGAGATCTCGTGCGTGGTGAAGCTGGCGGCGCGCACGCGCGGGTGGTTGCGCCAGCGCCGCATGTCCGCCAGATCATCGCCTTGGACGTCCCTCAGCACGCTGCCCCCTTACGCTTTGTGCTTGATCTCTTGCACAACGTAGCGGATTACGCGTCCGGTAAAGAGCTCATCAGGGACAGTCATCGGGCACGGAATCCGGCCGCCCGCCGAGGCATGCTGCCCTCGACCCGGTACCCAGCCAAAGGAGCGAATCCGGCATGATCCCCCTGCTCAGCATCATCGTCCCGATCTACAACGTGGAGCCGTACCTCGCCGAGTGCCTGAAGTCGCTGGCCGCGCAGACCCTGGAGGACCTCGAGGTGGTCCTGGTGGACGACGGCTCCGTGGACGGCAGCCGGCGCATCGCGGAGGACTTCGCGGCCAGCGACGAGCGCTTCGTGCTGATCGGCCAGCGCAACCTGGGGCCGGGGCCGGCGCGCAACCACGGGGTCAGGCGCGCGCGGGGGACGTACCTGGCCTTCGCGGACGGCGACGACGTGGTGCCGCCGGAGGCGTACGAGACGCTCGTCGGGAAGCTCGCCGAGACCGGCTCCGACCTGGCGTGCGGCGCGGTGCGGCGGCTGGTGGACGGCGAGCTGGAGGAGTCGGTGCTGCACGAGAAGGTGTTCAGGCGCCCGCAGTTGTGCACGCACATCACCGACAAGCAGGTGCTGGTCAGGGACCGCACGGTGTGGAACAAGGTCTACCGCCGTGACTTCTGGGAACGCGCGGGCCTGGCCTTCCCCGCGGGCATCTACGAGGACGTGCCGGTCGCCATGCAGGCCCACGTGCTGGCGACCAGCGTGGACATGGTGGGCGAGGTCGTCTACCACTGGCGCAAGCGGGAGGAGGGGGAGACCTCGATCACGCAGCGCCGTTCGGAGCTGCCCAACCTGAGCGAGCGGCTGGCGGCCATCCGCGCGGTGCGCGCCTTCCTCGACGACCGCGCGCCCGAGCTGCTCGACGGCTTCGACGCGCTGGTGCTGGAGAAGGACACCGTCTTCCTGTTCCAGGCGCTGGAGAGCTGCGAGGGCGACGCGGGGGCGCTGCTGGAGCTGGGGCGCGCCTGGCTGGCCGAGCTGGGGCCGCACGTGCTGGACTCGGCGCCGTCGCTGCGCCGCCTGGAGCTGCACCTGCTCAGGCGTGGCCTGGTCGCGGAGCTGCGTACGGTGCGGGAGTTCCGGCGCGGGCGCGAGGACGTCACCCGCGTGCGCCCGCGCGGCCTGCGCACCACGAACTGGTACGGCGACTACCCGTTCTTCCGCGACCGCCGCCTGCGCATCCCCGACGAGGTGTTCGACGCCCGCGAGGAGCTGAAGCTGATCGCCAGGGTGGAGTCCTGCGAGTGGACGGGCGCCGAGTACCGCCTGCACGCGTACGTGGGCGTGCACCGCGTCGATCGCAAGATCCCCAAGGTCGGCCTGTGGCTCGGCGACGGCCACCGCCGGGTCCCGCTGGAGGTGCGGCGGCGCGGGCGTTACGGCGTCGTGGCGACCGTCGATCCGCAGCGCCTGGAGGGCGGCGGCCCGTGGCGGCTCCAGGTGCGGGCCGAAATGCGCGGGCTCGTCCTGAAGACGTGGTGCAGGGACGGCGAGACGGGACCGGTGTGGCGGTTCTCCGTGCCGGGTTGGTCAAGAAGCGGCATGGACATCCCCCAGTAGTTCCAGACAGTAATCGTTCCGGCGCGTCGCGTGGTCATGCTGGGAGGCATGAGGACCTATTCGCTGGATGACGTCTACGAGACACGCAAGCGGAGAGACTCCTGGTGGACCGTGTATTTCGTGGACCCGGTCGCCTGCCGGGTCGCACTGCCCGTCGCCAATCGCACCCGGATGACACCCAACGGACTCACGGTGTTCTCGCTGGTCCTCGGCACGGTGTCGGCCGCCTGTTTCGCAACGAACCAGCTCATGGCGGGCGCAGGCTTCTTCTATCTGAGCTTCATGATCGACTGCGTGGACGGCAAAATCGCCCGCCTCAAGGGCACGGGGACGCCGTTCGGTCTCTGGCTCGACTACGTGGGCGACCGGATCAGGGTGGTCCTGTGCGCGGGAGGCCTCGCCTACGGCCAGTACGCGCTGACGGGCGACGTGAGCTACGTGGTGCTCGGCGCGGCGGTCGCCGTCCTGGACCTGTTCAGGTACGTGAACGCGCCGCAGATGAAGCGCGTGCGCGAGGCCGTCAGGGAGGAGCGGCTGGGCCCGGACACCCTCACGGAGCCGGACGCCCTCACGGATCTCACGGAGGCGGATCCCCTGCTGGACCCGGACACCCTCACGGAGCCCGATCCCCTTCCCGGGCAGGAGTCGGAGCGGGTGGGCCGATCACCCCGGGCGCGCGGCTTCTTCCGGTTCTTCAGGCGGCTCAACAGGTTCCTGGCTCGCCACCGCGTCCGTTCGCACTTGGTGAGCGGCATCGAGTTCCACGCGGCGGTTTTCGTGATCGCGCCCCTTGCGGGGGCATGGGCGCTGATCCCGCTCGCCGCGTTGTCGGGGCTCCTGCTGCTCGCCAACGAAGTCTTCCTTGTCTACCGGATGTGGCTCTTCACGCGCAGGCACGGCGCGGGCTCGCCTCAGGAGAGCCGAGAGCACGTTCTCGTCTAGATTTTCGGGGGTTAGTACGACATGTCCGACCGACCAGTCTTCGTCATCGGATGTCCGCGGTCCGGCACCACGATGCTCCAGCTCATGCTCCACTCGCACCCCCGCATGGCGGTGCCTCCGGAGACGCGCTTCCTCGTTCCCGCTTATTACCGCCGCCGCACGTGGGGCGACCTCCGGGTCGCCCAGCGGCGCCGCGCCCTGGCGGAGTGGATCGCCACCGACCGCAGCACCAAGTTCCGCGAGCTGAAGATCGACAAGAACGAGTTCGTCCGGCAGGCCGTCGAGGGCCCCGGCTCGCTCGGCTCGGTGATCGGCACCGCCTTCCGCATGTACGCCGACCGCTTCGACAAGGCCCGCTGGGGCGACAAGCGGCCCAGCTACGTCAAGCAGGTGGACCTGCTGCTGCGGCTCTTCCCCGACGCCCAGTTCATCCACCTCATCAGGGACGGCCGCGACTGCGTGGCCTCGCTGAAGGAGATGCCCTGGTACACCCTCGACTCCTTCCACGCCGTCTCCACCTGGGCCGAGGCCATCGACGCGGGCGGCAGGCTGAAGCGCACGCTGCCCTCCGACACCTACTACGAGCTGCGCTACGAGGACCTCACGGACGACCCGATGACCGAGCTGAAGAAGCTCTGCCACTTCCTGGACGAGGACTTCTCGCCGTCCATGATCTCGCCGCGCGAGGCGGCCAGCGTGGCCGTGCCGCAGCACAAGGTCTGGCACAGCAACACGCACCGCGAGGTCACCCGCAGCCGCGTCGGGAGCTGGGCGACCCGGCTCGACGACTGGGAGATCGCGCTGTGCGAGCACATGCTGGGTGACCGGCTGGAGTCCATGGGCTACGAGCTGACCGGCGTGCCCAAGCCGGCCAAGGAGCACGTCGTGGCCTGCCAGAAGACGATGCAGAAGCGCAAGGCGTCGCGGATGCGCAAGGGCGTGCGGGACCGGTTCAACCGGCTGCGCGAGCCCAGCCCGGTCGCCGCGCTGCTCACCGCCCGCCAGCGGTCGATGGCCGGTGTCCCCCAGCAGCGCAAGGAGCTCACCGAACCCGTGTGACCGTAGAACGAGCGGGAGTCAGCGTTCGAGATGCGCGAACAGCAGCTCCCAGCGGTCCAGCACGTGCTCCAGGCGGAAGGCCTCGGCGCGGGCGCGGGCGTCCGCGCCCAGCCTGCGCCGCTCCTCCTCGTCGTCCACCAGCCGCCCCAGCTCCGCCGCGAACGCGTCCACGTCCCCGGGTGGCACCAGCACAGGCCCGGCCGACCGCACACCCCCCGACACGTCGAAGGCCACCGCGGGCACCCCGTGCGCCGCCGACTCCAGCAACACCACGGGCAACCCCTCGTAGTCGCTGGTCAGCCCCACGACGGAGGCGGCGAGATACTCCGCGGGCATCGCGGCGGCGGGCACCCGGCCGCGGAACACCACCCGATCGGCCACCCCCTCCCGCGCCGCGTGCGCGCGCAGCCGGTCCAGCTCCCCGCCGTCCCCGACGAGGTGCAGCTCCCACGGCTCGGGCGCGCCCGACCTGGCGAACGCGGTGATGAGCCGGTCGAAGCGCTTGACCCCTTCCAGCCGCCCCACCCCCAGCACCCGCGGCGACTCCAGCACCGACATCGCCTCCGGCCAGCCGGCCAGCGGGTTCGGCAGCGCGCTCGCGTTGGGCAGCAGCGCGTGCTCGGAGAACAGCCTGGCGTCCTCCTCGCTCAGGAAGACCGCCTGGTCGAGCTCCGGGTAGTGGCGCCTGATCGACGCCAGGTGCCAGCAGTCGCGGGCGTGGTCGTAGGAGCCGTGGTACTGGCCGATCGGCCGCAGCGAGCCGGGCAGCAGCCGCGCCGCCCTGGCCACCACGGACGGCGAGGTCAGCACCGCGTAGCCGGGCCCGATCCCGTCCAGCAGCGACCTGAGCCGCCGGTCGGCCCGCCGCCGCGCCAGGCCGCCCGCGCCCGCCGGGCGGTTGCTGAGCACGTGGTGGTGGTAGAGCGGGCGCGGCACGTACCGGAACGGCGCGGCGGCCCGCTGCAGGCCGATCACGTGCACCTCGTGGCCGCGCCGCGCCAGCCCCTGGGCGAGGGTGTGGGTGACCTGCTGGACGCCGCCGAGCGTGTCGGCGTCCAGGCAGGTGAACACGACGGTCATCGCGCGGCCCCCTCGAAGAAGTCGGTCACGATCCTGGCCGCGGCGTCGCCCTGCTCGTCGGCGCACCACAGGTCGCGGAAGGCCGCGTACCGCTCGGCGTAGGCCTCGTGCACGGCGGGCAGCGCGCGCAGCGTCTCCACCAGGTCCCCGGTCGTCGTCACGCACGGGCCAGGCGCGATGGCGGGCAGGTCGTGGTAGACGCCGCGCTCGGAGAGCCGGTAGTCGTCCCAGTCGTCGATGAAGAACACCATCGGCTTGCCCGTCAGCGCGTAGTCGCACATCACCGAGGAGTAGTCGGTCAGCAGCGCGTCCGAGGCCAGCATCAGGTCGTTGATCTCGGGGTAGGACCCGGCGTCCCTGACGAAGTGCCGCAGGTGCTCGGGCGGCCGGTAGCGTTCCACCGGATGCGTGCGCAGCACCACCACCCAGTCGTCGGCCAGCTCCTCGGCCAGCAGCTCCAGGTCCACCCGCACGGACTTGCCGCTGTGCTTGGCCCTGTCACGGTAGGTGGGCGCGTACAGCAGGACCCGCCGGCCCGGCGGCACCTCCAGCCGCCGCCGCACGTCGCCGGTCTGCCTGGCCAGGACGAGCGCGTCGCACCGGGGCGTCCCGCACCGGTACACCTTGCCCGCGTACCCGTTGGAGGGCAGGAACACCCGCGAGAACTCCGCGCTCGGCGACACCAGCGCGTCCCACCGCGCCACGGCGGCCCGCCACCGGGCGCGCGGCCCGTCGAAGTCGCCGCGCAGGTCGGGCGCGTCGAAGCCGATCGACTTGATGCCCTGCCCGTGCCACGTCTGCAGGTAGCGGGTGCCGCGCGGCTTGGGATAGTCGAGCGGGAAGCCGTGGCTGTCGACCCAGATGCCGGCCCTGGCCATGGTCCAGACGTAGCGCCAGCTTCCCCGGCGCACCAGGCGCGCGTCGGCGGGGAAGTTGCCGCGGCCCTTGGCCACCGACCAGACGGCCTCGATGGGCAGGCCGCGCCGCCTGATCTCCTCGTAGATGGCCCGGGGGCTGCCGTTGTACCCCTTGCCGACGTCCGACTCGAACAGCGCCAGGTTCCCGCGCGGGGGCAGCACCCTGATCAGCGCCTTGTACGCGCGCAGCTTGTTCGCGGGCGTGCTGAGCCGTTCGAACAGCCGCCGCCTGACCCGCCGCCACACCGAGCGGGGAGCCGGGCCGGGGCGCACGGTCAGGTACGCCGCGTACCCCTCGGTCCTGACCGTGCACCCGGGCAACTCGATCGGCTCGGTGTGCGGATCGGCGATGATCCGGTCGGTCGTGGTGTGCCCGTCGGAGGTCCTGGTGAAGCCGATGCGCGGGTCGCACCTGCCCTTGGGGGTGAACGTGACCGTGGTGACGTACCCGCCCTCGCCCGACGGCTCAGGCGAGATCGGGATGCGCTCCTTGCCGAGCCGCAGGAACGCCGTCCAGTTCACCGGCAGCGCGCCGAACGGGTCGTAGGTGCGCACGGTCATCCGCACCCGCTCGCCGTCCGAGGACAGCGCGGCGACCTCGTGCCGCAGCCTGGAGGCGCTGAAGGGCAGCTCGGCCAGCCGCAGCGCGGTGATGTCCAGGCCAGGGGAGACGGACGTGCCCCAGTACGTGCGCCCGTCGAGCTGCACGGCGGCCCTGGGGACGGCTCGCGGGCCGGTCAGCGCGCCCGCCGCCATCCGCAGGTCCTCGGTCCTGTCGTCCAGGATGAGCTGGCAGCAGACCCGGTCGAGCGGATCGACGCGCCGGAACACCTCGTCGGGGATCTCCTCCAGGTACGGCCGCACGATCGCGGCGAACTCCTTGACCCACACCGCGTCACGCAGCGGCAGCGGGTTGAGGTAGACCCGCAGGTCCTGGCGGAGGAAGCGGTACTGCCTGTGCGGCACCAGGTCGGCGGCGCCGTGCTCGCGCAGGAGGTCGTCGCTCAGGCGGGCCGCGATCACCCGCTGCCGCACGTTCGCCAGGTCGTCGATGCTCAGCGAGATCGAGTCGTTCGTGGGGGCCCGGTGCCAGTGGTAGACCGTCCAGGGCACGATCGCGAACCTGCGCGTCACCGCGTACAGCTCGGCGGCGAAGACGTGGTCCTCGTAGTGGATGTCCTCGGGGAAGCGCAGCGCGCGCTCGCGCAGGAAGGCCACGCTGTAGAGCTTGTTGGTGCTGAAGCTGTCGAGGAACAGCTCGGGCTCCTGCCTGATGCCCTCGACCACCCGCCGCCGCTCGAACAGCGACGGGTAGTACGGCCGCAGCCGCCCGCTCGGCTCGAACAGGCGCGAGATCTGCCCCGACACGAAGTCGGCGCCGGTCCGCTCGATCTCGGTGAGCAGGCTCTTGCACGCGTGCCTGGGCAGCTCGTCGTCGCTGTCGAGGAACATCACGTACGGCGCGCTCGCCGCGTCGATCCCGTCGTTGCGCGGCGCCCCGCAGCCGCCGCTGTTGACGGGCGAACGCAGGTACCGCACGCGCGGGTCGGCCCGCGCGAGCCGCCGGGCCACCTCCGGCGTGCCGTCCGTGCTGGCGTCGTCGGAGATGATCACCTCCAGGTCGCGCAGCGACTGCCGGAGCACGGAGCGCACCGCTCTGGGCAGGCGCTCCGCGTCGTTGTAGGTGATGACGACAACGGTGACGTCCGGCATCCCCCAAGTCCTCCCCCTAGTTCCCCAGCGGAGGAGACACTTCCCCGAGCGGCGGGGAAGCGTCCGGACTTTAGGGAGTATTTGCCGAAAATCAGCGCATAAGGCGACGTATAACCCAAATGAGGACAAGGATTGCCGCTATGCCGCCCGCGATGGGCGCCAGCCGCTTCAGCAGCGGCTGCCCGGCGATCTCCAGCAGGTCGAGCGCCTCCTCGTCGGGCGAGCGCGACGTCCGCAGCGTGCCCGCCGGCCGGACGTCCTGCTCCTGAGCGGAGCCGGGCTGCTCCTCCTGCTCGCTCTGGACGGGAGCCACCGGCTCCACCGTGGGCTCCGAGAGCAGCTCCGCCAGGTTCGCCGCGAACTTCTCGATGAGCCTGCCGCCGACCTCGGCCATCACGCCCCGCCCGAACTGGGCGGGCCTGCCGGTCACGTTGAACGACGTCTCCACCGTCACCAGCGTGGCCTCGTCACGCGGCTCCAGGTGCGCCTTGACCGTGGCGGAGGCCGTGCCGGAGCCCCTGGCCTCCTTGCCCGACGCCTGGATGGTGAGCGAGAAGGAGTCCTTGTCCACGTCCTCGAACTTGGCGGTGCCGCGATAGGTGACCGTGATCGGGCCGACCTTGACCTTCATTCTGCCGGTGAACTCGTCGCCCTCGAAGATGTCCAGCGTCGCCCCGGGCAGGCACGGCGCGACCCGCTCGACATCGAGCAACACGGCCCAGGCCTGCTCGATCGGTACGGGAACAGTGAACTCGTGCTCGAACCGCATCGCCATCGATCCGCTCCTTCTCCGATGCCAGTGACCCTACGACGGGTCGGGGGCGCCCCGGAAGAGGCACCCCCGACACAGATCAGAGTGCTCCGGCCGCCGCCCGTACCGCGCGGTCCGTCAGCACCTTGGCCAGATGCCGGCGGTAGTCCGGCTGGGCGTGCAGATCCGCCGGCGGCGAGGTGTCCGCCGCCGCCTCCGCGCACGCCTGGCGCACCTGGTCACCCAGCTCAGCGCCCTGCAGCGCCGCCTCGGCGGCACTCGCCCGCAGCGGCGTCGAGCCCATGTTCGTCAGCCCGATCCTGGCTTCGGCGATCGAGCCGTTCGAACGCCTGACCGCCGCCGCCACGCCGACGATCGCCCACGCCTGCGCCGTCCGGTGGAACTTCTCGTAGTGGAAGCCCCAGCCCTGGCCCAGCTTCGGGATGCGCACCCCGGCCAGGATCTCGCCCTGCCGCAGCGACGACTCCAGGTAGTCGACGAAGAACTCCGCCGCCGGGATCTCCCGCTCGCCGCCCGCCGAGGCGGCCACGAACACGGCGTCCAGCGCCAGCACCACGGCCGGCAGGTCGCCCGCCGGGTCCGCGTGCGCCAGCGAGCCGCCGAACGTGCCCCGGTGTCTGATCGCCGGATCGGCCACCTGCGCCGCAGCCAGCGCCACCAGCGGGCAGCCCGCCGTCACCACAGGGGAGCGCATGACCTCGTCGTGCGTGGCCATCGCGCCGATGTAGACGTGGTCGCCGCGGTCGTGCACGCCCTTCAGGTCGGCCAGCCGGCCGACGTCCACCAGCTTCGACGGGTACGCCAGCCGCAGCCGCAGGAACGGCAGCAGCGACTGCCCGCCCGCCAGGACCTTGGCGTCCTCGTCCGAGCCGAGCTCCTGGCACGCCTCGGCCAGCGACGCGGGCCGCACGTAGTCGAACTGCGCGGGGATCATTGCCCGGCTCCTTCCAGGGCTCTCCAGACACGCTCCGGCGTGCAGGGCATCTGGACGTCGTTGACGCCGCGCGGGCGCAACGCGTCCACGACCGCGTTCACCACGGCCGGGGTCGAGGCGATCGTGCCCGCCTCGCCCACGCCCTTGACGCCCAGCGGGTTGCTGGTCGCCGGGGACTCGGTCCTGTCGAGCGCGAAGTCCGGCAGGTCCGCGGCCGACGGGAGCAGGTAGTCGGCCATCGTGGCGGTCAGCAGGTTGCCTTCGGCGTCGTACACGGCCTCCTCGAACAGCGCCTGCGCGACACCCTGGGCGATGCCGCCGTGCAACTGGCCGTCCACGATCAGCGGGTTGACGACCTTGCCGACGTCGTCCACCGCCACGTACGAGCGGATCTTCACCATGCCCGTCTCGGTGTCCACCTCCACGGCGCACAGGTGCGTGCCGTGCGGGAAGGAGAAGTTCTCCGGGTCGAAGGTGACGTCGGAGTCGAGCCTCGCCTCCACCCCGTCGGGCAGGTTGTGCGCCGCGAACGCGGCCAGCGCCAGCTCCTGGATGGTCGTCTGCGACTCGGTGCCCCGCACCTTGAACGCGCCCGCCTCGAACTCCAGGTCGTCCGGCGAGCATTCGAGCAGGTGCGCGGCCAGCTTGCGGGCCTTGTCCCTGACCTTGTCGCACGCCTTCAGCACCGCGATGCCGCCGATCGTCAGCGAGCGCGAGCCGTAGGTGTCCAGGCCCTTCGGCGAGATCGCCGTGTCGCCGTGCAGCACCGTGACGTCCTCGAACGGCACGCCGAGCGCGTCCGCCACGATCTGGCTCCACGCCGTCACGTGACCCTGCCCGTGCGGCGAGCTGCCGGTGACGACCTCGACCTTGCCCGTGGCCAGCACCCGCACCGAGCCGTGCTCCCAGCCGCCCGCTCCCGCGTTGTTGCTGCCGAACCACCGCGACGGGCCCAGCCCGCACATCTCCGTGTACGTGCTGACGCCGATGCCGAGCTGGACGGGGTCGCCCCTGTCACGCCGGTCGTTCTGCTCCGCGCGCAGCTTGTCGTAGCCGAACAGGGCCATCGCCCGGTCCGTCGCCGCCTCGTAGTTGCCCGAGTCGTAGGTCAGGCCCGAGATCGTCGTGTACGGGAACTCCTCGTGCTTGATCCAGTTGCGCCGCCGCACCTCCAGCGGGTCCATCCGCAGCTCGGCCGCCAGCTCGTCCATCATCCGCTCGATGCCGAACGTGGCCTCGGGCCGCCCCGCGCCCCGGTAGGCGTCCGTCGGCATCTTCGTGGTGAACACGCCCGTGCAGGCGAACTCGTAGGCGTCCATCTTGTAGATGGCGTTGAACATCTGCGCCCCGAGCAGCGGCACCGCCGGCGTCAGCAGCACCAGGTAGGCGCCCATGTCGGCCAGCAGCTCCACCTGCAGCCCCCGGATCCGGCCGTCGCTGTCGGCCGCCAGCCTGAGGTGCTGGATCTGGTCGCGGCCGTGGTGCACCGTCAGGTTGCCCTCCGTACGCGACTCCGCCCACTTCACCGGCCTGCCCAGCCTGCGCGCCAGCAGCAGGCACAGCACCTCCTCCGCGGTCACCTGCAGCTTCGAGCCGAAGCCGCCGCCCACGTCGGGCGCGACCACGCGCAGCTTGTGCTCGGCGACGCCGGTCACCAGCGCCAGCATGGTGCGCAGGATGTGCGGGATCTGGGTGGACGTCCACATCGTGATCATGTCGCCGTCGGTGTCGCACAACACCGCCCGCGGCTCCATCGCGCTCGGGATCAGCCGCTGCTGCACGAACGTGCGGTCGATGACCACCGGCGCGTCCCTGAACGCCGCCTCCAGGTCACCCGAGGTCGACCGGAACGTGAACGCCCTGTTGCCCGACTCGTGCACCTTGGCGGCCGAGTCGCCGAGCGCCTCGTTCATGTCGAGCACCGCGGGCAACTGCTCGTAGTCGACCTCGATCGCCTCCAGGGCGTCCGCGGCGCGGTAGCGGTCGGTGGCCACCACGCAGGCCACCGCCTCGCCGACGTAACGCACCTCCGAGACCGCCATCGGCGGATGATCGGGGACGACCGTGTCGCCGCTGCGCGGCCACGCGCACGGCAGGCTGCCCTGCTCCGCCTCGAAGTCCCGGCCGCTGAAGGCCGCCACCACCCCCGGCAGGCCGCGTGCCCCCGACACGTCGATCCTGGTGATCCTGGCGTGCGCCATCGGGCTGCGCAGGAACATCACGTGCAGCGTGCCCGGCCGCGAGAGGTTGTCCGTCCACTGCGTGCGCCCTGTCAGCAGCCTGGCGTCCTCTTTCCGCTTACGCGGCCTGCCTACTTCCTGCGTGGTCATGGCGTGCTCACCGCCTGACCCATCTCCTGCGCGCCCCTGCGTACGGCGCGCACGATGTTGCAGTATCCGGTGCAGCGGCAGAGGTTGCCCTCCAGCCCCTGTCTGATCGTCTCCTCCGACGGATCCGGATCTTCCCTGAGCAGGTCTATCGCGGCCATGACCATGCCGGGCGTGCAGTAGCCGCACTGCAGCGCGTGCTCTTCATGGAAGGCCTGCTGCATCGGGTGCAGCGAGCCGTTGGCGCCCAGACCCTCGATCGTGACGACGTCGCAGCCGTCTGCCTGGACGGCGAGCACCGAGCAGCTCTTGGCGCTCTTGCCGTCGATCATGACCGTGCAGGCGCCGCAGTTGCTGGTGTCGCAACCGATCGGGGTGCCGGTCTTGCCCAGGCGTTCTCGTAGTAGATGGACGAGCAGGAGTCGCGGCTCGACGTCCTCCTCGTACTGGATACCGTCGACAGTGACGGTGATTCGGGGCATACGTCCTCCCTCAGGAGCAGGGGGAAAGGCGGACACTCCGAACCTACGCCGGTGTTTTTCCCGGTCAAGCGTTCCGCACCACGGACCACCGGCTTACTTGCCGCGGATCACCCTCGCGATGATCGCCACCAGCCCTGCACAGGCCAATCCCAGCACCAGCACCCCGACGAGGACCAGCGGATCCGTGATCGCGCGTGTCACCACCAAAATGCCCAGAACGACGAAGAGCACGCCGCTCAGCAGGGCCATCCAGTCCGTCCGGTGCAGGCGACGCCGCCGCTCGACCTCACGCGGCACGCCGCACCTCCATGTCGCCGAGACCGCCCCGCAAATTGAGCACGATGGTGGGCGCCTTGCCCTTCGGTTTCACCTCGGGCTCCAGCACCTTGTCCGTCCGGACGTCCACGCCGCCCCTGAGCGACTGGTCGATCACGATGTCGCCCACCTTGTTGCTGGCGTGCACCTCGACCCGCGCCGACGGCGGCACGATCACCACCAGCTCGCCCACCGACACCGCGGCGTTGACCGTCACGTTCGAGCCCGGTGGCAGCTCCAGCTCCGACAGGTCGAGCCGGCCGTCGCCCATCCCGACGTCGAACAGCCGGCTCGCCTCCGCGATCGTCGCCGGCGCCCACTCCGCCGAGCCGATGTTCCTCGGCACGCCGCCCAGCATGAACCCCATGCCCACGATCAGCGTCACCGTCGTGCCCGCCGCCACCAGGCCCGCGCCGCGGCCCCACCAGGCGGCCACCAGCAGGCCCGCGCCGATCGTGATGAGCATGGCGCCGCCGACGATGGTCGGGCTCACTCCCGCCGCCGACCTGGATTGCACGGCCACGACGATCCCTCCGGTGATCAAGGCGAGCAGGATGGTGATGAGGCCGATGAACGACCTCGGGCGCCGCCGCTTCTGGACGGGACGGGGGTACAGGCTCGGGTCGTACGGGGAGTAGCCGCCCGGTCTTCTGGCCGGGTCGAGCGGGCGGTAGGGGCCGTTGGGGGCGAACGGGTCGCCGTGGCTGCCGTAGTTGACTGGGGGTGTTGCGGGCGTCGGGTGTTCCGCGGTGATCGCGTACGGGGAGGCGGGGGGCTCGTCCTTGGGGCGGTCCGTCTCGCGCGCATGAGCGACCGCCTCCGACACCTCCTCGGGCGCCGCCTCGGGCGTCGCCTCCGACGTTGCCTCGCGCGCCGTCTCGGACGTTGCCTCGCGTGCCGCCTCGTTCCTTGCCATGCGGGCCGGCTCGGGCGTTGCCGTGGGTGCCGCCTCGGGCACGCCTTCCGCCGCCGCCTGCCTGGCCGCCGCCTGCCGGGCCGCTGCCTCCTGAGGGGCCGCCGCCTCCTGCGAGCCTGCTGCCTCCTGCGAGCCTGCTGCCTCCTGCGGACCTGCTGCCTCTCGCGAGATCGCCGTCTCCTGCCGGATCGGCGCGCCCTCCTGGGGCAGGTCCTCCGCCGGGGGCGGCGTGGGCGCGGCCGGTGCCTGGGGTGGCACGGGCGCGGCGGGTGCCTGGGGCGGTACGGGCGCGGCGGGCGCGCGTACGGGGGCGGGCGGCGCGGCGCTCTCGTACGAGGCGGCGGCCCGCTCCGCCCCCGGCCGGCGGCTCAGCCGCTCGGGCATCGACCGCGCCAGCGCCCGCAGGTCCACCCCGCTCGCGTGCGCGGCCAGCAGCGACACGGCCAGGAACACCCCCACCACCAGCGTGCCCGTGTCCAGCCACACCGTCGCCAGGTTGATCGCAAGACCGAAGCCCAGCACCGCCGTCAGCAACGCCATCACGGCCTCGGCGTCGAAGTCGCGCCGCGTCCACTGCTCGATGATCCCCGGCCGCCCGTTCGGCTCCTTCATGAGCAGGAACGCCGAGATGTAGAGGAACAGCCCGATTCCGGAGCCGAGCAGAAGCACCGCGAAGGCCACGCGGAACACCACGGGGTCGATGCCGGTGTGCCGCCCGAGGCCCGCGCACACTCCCATGAGGAAGCGCCCCTCGCTGCTGCGTCGCAGCTCGCGGGGTGGTGAGGCCGGCTGCCTGGGCGGAGCTTCTGTCATGCCTACCATCGTGGACCTACGCGTGCGCTCCTCGCATCCGGGACACCCCTGACCCGACCCGGGGGTTGTTCCCTGATGCCCGTGGCGTCCCCGACGTGTGACTATGGCCATGTTATGGCTGACCAGAAGACACTCGCCGAGCAGAGCGGCGACAAGCCCTACCGCCGGATGATGCGCCCCATGGACGGGCGCCTGCTCGGCGGTGTCGCCCAGGGGCTGGCGGCGCAGCTCAGGCTTGACCCGGTGGTGGTCAGGCTGATGTTCGTGCTGCTCACCGTCGTCCAGGGGGCGGGCGCGGTGGCGTACGCGGTGTTGTGGATGGTGACGCCGCGCGCGCCGCACGAGGGGCCGGCGCCGCAGCGCGACTGGAGCCAGCTCGCCGCGTTCAGCGCGATCGGGGCGGCGCTGTTCTCGTTCGGCTGGCTGACGGGGGCCAACCAGGGCGGCATCGGGCTGCTGCCGTTCGCGGCGGGCGGGATCGGCGCGCTCATCCTGTGGCAGCAGGCCGACCCGGAACGCCGCAGCAGCTGGGTGAGCGGCGCCTCGCGCAGCATGAGCAAGAACCGGGTGCGCACGCTGATCGGCATCGCCCTGGTCGTCATCGGCGCGACCGGGTTCCTGGCCGCGGAGGGCGAGCTGCCGCAGGTCAGAGACAGCCTGCTGTTCACCGTGGTGGTCGTCGGCGGCCTGCTCGTCATCGCCGCGCCGTGGCTGGCCGGCCTGTGGAAAGAGCTGCAACTGGAGCGGCGCGAGCGCATCAGGCAGGAGGAGCGGGCCGAGGTGGCCGCCATGGTGCACGACTCGGTCCTGCACACGCTCACCCTCATCCAGCGCGTCGCCCACGACCCCCGCGAGGTCTCCCGCCTGGCCCGCTCCCAGGAGCGCGAGCTGCGCAACTGGCTCTACCAGCCCAAGCAGGACGCCGACGCCACGGTGGCGGCGGCCGTGCGCAGGATCGCCGCGGAGGAGGAGGACGCGCACGGCGTGCCCATCGAGGTCGTCTGCGTCGGCGACATCGCTCTCGACCCGTCCGGCAAGCTGGCCGCGATGCTGAAGGCGTCCCGGCAGGCGATGGTCAACGC
Source organism: Nonomuraea monospora (assembly GCF_039531895.1). Classification (NCBI taxonomy): domain Bacteria; kingdom Bacillati; phylum Actinomycetota; class Actinomycetes; order Streptosporangiales; family Streptosporangiaceae; genus Nonomuraea; species Nonomuraea monospora. Next base: position 219,506 of record NZ_BAAAQX010000017.1, on the reverse strand, counting down.
GGCCAAATACTCTGAAAGCCCCTCCATTTCCGTGTACGCGGAAGTTGAGGGTGAAGAGGTCACGATTTTCGTGAAGGATCGGGGCAAGGGGTTCGACCTCGAGGCGGTGCCGCTCGACAGGATGGGGATCAGGGAGTCCATCATCGGGAGAATGGAACGTCACGGCGGTACGGCCCGGGTGCGTACCGAGCCCGGCGAGGGCACGGAAGTGATGTTGACGATGAAGGTGGAGAAGGCATGACGCGCGTACTGATCGTCGATGACCACCGGTTGTTCCGATCGGGCGTGCGCGCCGAGCTGGGCGACTCGATCGAGGTCGTCGGCGAGGCCGAGGACGTGGAGACGGCCGTCCAGGCCATCGCCGCGCACCAGCCCGACGTGGTCCTGCTCGACGTGCACATGCCCGGCGGCGGCGGCCAGGAGGTGCTGCGCCGGGTGCTGGGCTCCGGCTCCCAGGTGCGCTTCCTGGCGCTCTCGGTGTCGGACGCGGCCGAGGACGTCATCGGCGTGATCAGGGGCGGCGCCCGCGGCTACGTCACCAAGAACATCAGCGGCAAGGAGCTGACCGACGCCATCAACCGGGTGGCCGACGGCGACGCGGTGTTCTCGCCGCGGCTGGCGGGCTTCGTGCTCGACGCGTTCGCCTCGTCGGAGGCGCCGTCCATCGACCCCGAGCTCGACTCGCTGACGCAGCGGGAGCGGGAGGTGCTGCGGCTGATCGCGCGGGGGTACGCGTACAAGGAGATCGCCAAGGAGCTGTTCATCTCCGTCAAGACGGTGGAGACGCACGTGTCGTCGGTGCTGCGCAAGCTGCAGCTCTCCAACCGCCACGAGCTGTCCCGCTGGGCGACCGCGCGTCGTCTCGTCTAGTTCTACGCGCTTGGTTTTACGCGCTGCCGTGGCCTGCCACCCGCCGTACTCCGGCTGACGGCCCTCCATGTAACGGCCGCTGACCCTTCAGTGGTGGCCCGCCGTTACGCGAGCCCACGTTGCCCAGTTACGTGGTTTTGGACCGTTACAGGATAGTTATCGGGCTTTCGCACACGAATCAGTACTCCCAGTTGTCTCACAAGGAGGTAGTCGAAGCACAAGTCCAGGAGTAACCCCTTTGAAGCGCGTCACCCGGATGCTTCCGGCACTGGTCGCACTGGTCGCCGCGACGGCGTGCGCGGCGGAGAGCGCCCCCGTCCCTCAGGCCACGGCCCCAGTAACGGCACAGGCCACGGCACAGGCCACGGCACAGGCCACGACCGTACCCGCCGCAGCGGCGGCGGCCCCCACCCCGGCCCCCACACCGACCTCCTCCACTCCCGCAGGGAAGAAGATCAAGGTCGGCATCGCGGACATCACTCCCATGGGGGAGAAGACCGAGAAGGTGGGCGTCGGGTTCCCGATCATCGTCACGTTCGACCGTGACGTGAAGGACAAGGCGGCCGTCGAGTCGGTGCTGGACGTCGAGTCGGAAGAGGCGCACGAGGGCGCGTGGCGCTGGGTGTCGGCACGCAAGGTCATCTACCGGACGAAGACGTACTGGAAGCCGTACCAGAAGGTGCTCTTCACCGCGCGCCTGTCGGAGCTGCCCGGCAACACCGGCGCCAAGAACGTCTCCCGCAGGTTCGCCGTCGGCTCCAAGAACATCTCCGTGGTCGACACCCGCAAGCACACCATGAAGGTGTACCGCAACGGCAAGCTGGCCAAGAAGATCCCGATCAGCGCCGGCAAGGGCGGCCTGATCAGGAACGGCGTGGACGTCTACCTGACCACCAGCGGCGTGCACCTGACCATGGGCAAGAAGGCCGTGGAGACCATGACCTCCTCCTGGATGGGCGTGACGGACCCCAAGGACCCGCGCTACTACAAGGAGGAGATCCCGTGGGCGGTGCGCATCTCCGACAGCGGTGAGTACGTCCACCAGAGCGCCGGCTACTACCAGTACCTCGGCAACTCCAACCAGAGCCACGGCTGCGTGCGCGCCACCCCGGCCGGCGCCAAGTGGTTCTACACGATCGCCCAGCGCGGCGACGTCGTGAAGATCACCGGCACCAAGCGCAAGCTGCAGTGGAACAACGGCTGGAGCTACTGGCAGCTCAACTGGACCCAGTGGAAGAAGGGCAGCGCCCTGAAGGGCTGACCCGCCGCCACCCAAGACCGAGGGCCGCTCTCCCGCGAGATCTCGCAGGAGAGCGGCCCTCCGCCATGTCTCAGAGCTCCTCCAGCGGCTTTTAGAGCTTCTCCAATGGCGCGTACGCCAGCAGCAGCGTCTTCTCCCCGCCACTACCGAAGTCGATCTTCACCTTGGTCTTCTCCGCGACCCCGTCCACCGACACCACCGTGCCCAGCCCGAACGCGTCGTGCGAGACCCGGTCGCCGGGCGTCAGCGAAGGCACCTTGCGCCCGCCTCCCGACGAGCTCTTGGCCGGGGCGGCAGGGCGGGCCGGCTCGCGCCGCGTGGCCGCGCTCCAGGCCGACTTCTCCGGGTCGGTGCGCCACTCCAGGAGCTGGTCGGGCACCTCGTTCACGAAGCGCGAGGCGGGATTGAACGACGGCGCGCCCCACGAGCTGCGCACGGCCGCCCGCGTGAGGTAGAGCCGCTCCTGCGCCCTGGTGATGCCCACGTAGGCCAGCCGCCGCTCCTCCTCCAGCTCCTTCGGCTCGCCCAGCGAGCGGACGTGCGGGAACACGCCGTCCTCCATGGCCGTCAGGAACACGACAGGGAACTCCAGGCCCTTGGCGGTGTGCAGGGTCATCAGCGTGACGACCCCCTGCCCGCCGTCCGCGTCGGGGATCTGGTCGGCGTCGGCCACCAGCGACACCTGCTCCAGGAACTCCACCAGCGTGCCCTCCGGGTTGGCCTCCTCGAACTCCGAGGCCACCGAGATGAGCTCGTTGAGGTTCTCCAGGCGGGACTCGTCCTGCGGGTCCTCCGACGCCTCCAGTTCGGCGCGGTAGCCGGTGGCCACCAGCACCTCCTCGGCCAGCGCCGACGGCGGCATGCCCGCGCCCTTGGCGATCAGCTCCTCGACCAGCGCGACGAACTCCTTCACCGCGTTGAGCGAGCGCGTGGCCATGCCGTACGCCTCGTCGGCCCTGCGCAGCGCGTCCCAGAAGGTGATGCCCTCGCGGGACGACAGCGCCTCGATCATCGCCTCGGCCCGGTCGCCGATGCCGCGCTTGGGCACGTTCAGGATGCGCCGCAGCGACACCACGTCGGCGGGGTTGGCCAGCACCCGCAGGTAGGCCAGCAGGTCCTTGACCTCCTTGCGCTCGTAGAAGCGCACGCCCCCGACCACCTTGTACGGCAGGCCGGTGCGGATGAAGATCTCCTCGAACACGCGGGAGGCCGCGTTGGTGCGGTAGAAGACCGCGACGTCGCCCGGCTTGACGTCCTCCTCGTCGCTGAGCCGATCGACCTCCTGGGCCACGAACATGGCCTCGTCGTGCTCGTTGTCGGCCACGTAGCCCACGATCTTGGGGCCGTCGCCCTGGTCGGACCAGAGGTTCTTCGGCTTGCGCGACTCGTTGCGGGAGATCACCGCGTTGGCGGCGGCCAGGATGTTCTGCGTGGAGCGGTAGTTCTGCTCCAGCAGGATCGTGCGGGCGTCGGGGTAGTCGCGCTCGAACTCCAGGATGTTGCGGATCGTCGCGCCACGGAAGGCGTAGATGGACTGGTCGGCGTCGCCCACCACGCACAACTCCGACATGTCGGCGCCCGAGCGCACCAGCTCGCCGTCGTTCGTGCGCAGCTCCGGATGCCCGACCAGCTCCCTGATCAGGATGTACTGGGCGTGGTTGGTGTCCTGGTACTCATCCACCAGCACGTGCCTGAACCGCATCCGGTAGTGCTCGGCCACGTCGGGGAAGAGCTGGAACAACGTCACCGTGTTCATGATGATGTCGTCGAAGTCCATCGCGCCGGCCTCGGTCAGCTTGAGCTGGTAGGCCTTGTACGCCTGCGCGAGCGTCTTCTCCAGGTGCGAGCCCGCCCTGTCGAGCGCCGTCTCGTAGTCGATCAGCTCGTTCTTGAAGTTGCTGACCTGCGCCGAGAACGAGCGCGGCGGGTAACGCTTCGGGTCGAGCTCCATCTCCCTGCACACCATGGCCATCAGCCGCTGCGAGTCGGCCTGGTCGTAGATGGAGAAGCTGGACGGGAAGCCCAGCCGCTTCGCCTCGCGGCGCAGGATCCGCATGCAGGCGCTGTGGAACGTCATCACCCACATCGCCTTGGAACGCGGCCCGACGAGCTTGTCGATGCGCTCCTTCATCTCCCTGGCGGCCTTGTTGGTGAAGGTGATCGCCAGGATCTCGCCCGGATGCACGCTCCGCTCGCCCAGCAGGTACGCGATGCGGTGCGTGAGCACCCGCGTCTTGCCCGACCCCGCTCCGGCCACGATGAGCAGTGGACTGCCATGATGGATCACGGCCTCGCGCTGCTGCGGGTTGAGGCCATCGAGCAAGGGGTGGTCAACAGAGACTTGGGTCGGCACCCACCTAGGTTAAGACGCTCCACCGACAATCGGCGCCCGGAATGCCGTCGGCGGGGTTCCGGTTGTCCTCAACGTAAGGTCCGAAAGGGGAGCCATGTTGCCGGAAAGCGAGATCAACCGCGTACTCGTCGTGACCGCCCATCCCGACGACGCCGACTTCGGCGCCGCAGGAAGCGTGGCGTTGTTCGTGGACAGAGGCGTGGAGGTCACGTACCTGCTGGTCACGGACGGTGACGCCGGCGGGAACGAACGCACCCTCGACAATTCCGGCATGGCGGAGCTGCGCAGAACCGAGCAACTCGCCGCCGCCAAGGCGGTCGGCGTGACCGACGTGCGCTTCCTCGGCTACTCCGACGGCCAGGTCGTGCCCTCACTGGAGCTGCGACGGGCCATCGCCCGCGTCATCCGCCAGGTCCGTCCGGACCTCGTGATCACCCACCACCCCGACCGCAACTACCAGTTCATCGCCCCCAGCCACCCTGACCACCGCGCCGTGGGCGGCGCCACCCTGGACGCGGTCTACCCGGACGCGCGCAATCCGTACGCGTTCCCGGAACTGGCCAAGGAGGAGGGGCTGGAGGCGTGGACCGTACGCGAGGTGTGGCTGAACGGGGGTTCCACGCCGAACCACTGGGTGGACATCACCGAGTCCATGGACCGCAAGCTCGCGGCCTTGCAGTCGCATGTCAGCCAGGTTTCACATGTTGAAGGGTTCGCCGACTTCGTCAGGAGCCGGTTCGCGGCTTGGGCTGAGCAGGCCGGGTTCGGGGAGGGGCGTTACGCGGAGGGCTTCCAGGTGGTCCCCACGGCCTGAGCCCCCCTGGTAGCGCCTTGTAAGGCTTCGGAACCGTTCGCCGCCTTGGCACGGTCATGTGCCTCGGCACGGCCGCCCACCACTTCGGCACAGCCGTCTCCTCCGGAGTCAGCGCCCGCTTCGGCGGTGGCGTCCACCTCGGAACCGGCGTCCACTACGGCACCGAGCCGGGCGGCACCACCCACAGCGAGGGCTGCCCCGTCACCTCCGAGATGATGTCGAACGAGTGCCCGTAGTGCAGGATCGTCGCCCCGTGCACCTCGGCACAGGCGGCGATCAGCAACTCGTTCGTCCCGATGCCCCGATGCTGGGAGATCTCGACGAGCTGCCGCTGCACCGCCATCGCCCGCGCCTGCACCTCCTGATCCACCGGCAGCAGGATGCACTGACGCTGGGCGTGCAGGATGCGCTGGTAGTGACCGTAGTCGCGGGCACTGTAGAGCACCTCCAGGTCGATGACGCTGCACGTCGCCACCGCCCGCGCCGCGAACAGCGGCTGCATCGCCTTGGCGATCACCTCGCTCACCCGGATGCGGGCCAGGGCGCTCTTGTCCAGGAGATACATCAGTCCTGTCGTTGCCACGCATGCTTCGTGATCTCCGGATCCAGCAGATCCGGGCTCCCCTCCGTGCGCCAGAACTCGAACGCCCTGATCGCACATGTTCTTTCCGCGTCCCTGTCGACGACCGCCCGCAGAGCGGCGTGGACCGTTTCTCTCATGGTCGGCGTGCCCAGCGTCTGCTGGGCCGCCTCCATGAGCTCCTTGTCGATGTCGATTACCGTACGCATGCAGCACCACCTCCGTACCTCCGGCTATTTCGTGATGTAGGGGAGGCGCACCGTTCCAGGGAACACAGCCTTGAAAACAGGCGCCTCGGAGACGTTAAGGCCTGCGAGGCTCCAGGCCACAGGGCGAATTGAGGGCGGGGGAGAAAACGATGCCGCGGGGCGAAATCCTTCACCCCGCGCGTGTCGAATGATTCACCCGGGAGGCGGGTGGTGCTCACTTTGTGTGGTCGCAATTGGGGGCGGGAGGGGTGGAACGGCCATTCCGGGCCGGGGGCACTGAACGGCTGGACTGCGAAGCCGGATCCACGGCCGGGGGTGTCGCCCCGGGCTCGGAACCGGGAGCCGGACCCAGAACTGGAACCGGACCCAGCACCGCGAAGCTCGGGGTTCGGAGCTGGGGCCGCGTGTGCGAAGTCGGCCCTCACCCTGCGGTCGGCACCGTGTACTGCGGTCAGAACCCGGCACTGCGGCCGGGCACCGTGCACTGCGGTCAGAACCCGGCACTGCGGCCGGGCACCGTGCACTGCGGTCAGAAGTCGGCACTGCGGCCGGGCACCGTGCACTGCACCCGGGACCCGGCACTGCGGTCAGAACCCGGAACTGCGGTCAGATCTCGGCACTGCGGCTGACACCGCGCACTGTGGCCGGGACCCTGCACTGCGGCCAGAACCCACGCTGCCGTCAGGGCCCGGCGCTGCGGCCAGGACCGGGGCACTGCGGCCAGGACCGGGCAGCGCGCTCGGGCGTCTGGTCGGGGGTCCGCCGCTGCAACCAGGCGTCCGGTCGCGGGCCCGAGCGCTGCAATCGTGCGTCGGCCAGGGTCGGGCGCTGCGATCGGGCGTCCGGTCAGGGTCGGGTGCTGCGATCGGGCGTCCGGTCAGGGTCGGGTGCTGCGATCGGGCGTCCAGCCGGGATCCGGCACTGCGGTCGACGCCCGGCACATGCGATCAGACCTTGGTATCGGCATCCCCCCGGTCAGGACCCGGCAGCTTCGCCGCGATCCGCGCGAAGGCATACCCAAGAGAGTTGGTGGCCAGATGCAGCATGACCGGAGTCAACAACCCCCGATGACGACGCAGTTCACAGAACAACACCCCAGCCGCCCCCGTGGACACCACACTCCCCGCCACAACCCGCGCCGTATCCAAATGCCCTGGCGACTCACCCGCCGTCAAAGCCCCCAAAGCGGGATTCGCACGCGCCATGTCAATGGCCGGCAAGACATGCCAGACCCCGAACAACGCCGACGAAACCGCCGTAGCCGCCACCGTCCCATGCCGCCGACGCAACATCCCGTACAGCGCCCCCCGAAACCCCACCTCCTCCAGCAGCACCGTGCCCAGCGGAACCTGCAGCAGCGCCTCCTCCAGCACCCGCGCCCGCGACAGCGACAGTGCCCGATCGTCATGGAACAGCGGCCTGGTCCGAGGCATGGCGACGCCAGCCGTATAGACCGCAGCCACCGCCGCCACTAACGCACCTCCGGCGACGGCACCACGCCCGCCATGCTCGAACCCGAGCTCCTTCCAGGACACACCGGACTTGCGCGCCATCGCGACCAGCGCGGCCGTGGCCACGGCTGAGGTCAACGGGCCCAGGCGAGGGGCGATCTTGTTGTTGAGGATGTTGGCGGCGGTGAGGACGGCAATCGAGCGCAGCAGCACCCTTGCAGGCTACGTCCCACCCCGCCCACCCGCTCCGTCGTCGCCTTGGCCGCCCCGCCCACGCTCTCCGCCCTCGCCCCGATCACAGCTCCCTCCTCGCCCCAGCCGCCCGCTTCGGTCGCCCGCTTCGGTCGCCCGCTTCGGTCGCCCGCTTCGGTCGCCCGCTCTGGCCACCCGCTCCGCCCGCTCTGGCCACCCGCTCCGCCCGCTCTGGCCACCCGCTCCGCCCGCTCTGGCCACCCGCTCCGGCCGGGCGCTCCGGCCGCCCGCTCCGCCCAGCGTTGCGTCGTCTCGTTCCCTCGGGCTGGCCCGGCGGGACGGCAGGCGGAGGTTGTGGGGCCGTGGGAGACCCTCGAAGGGCTAGGAGGCGGCGGGGCGGCGCCAGCCCTCCGGAAAACGGCTGCGGCGGCGTTCCTCCGGCGTCAGACCACCCCAGATCCCCTCAGCCTCCCCGGCACGTAACGCGTACGACCGGCACTCCTGCACCACCTGGCAACCAGCACACACGGCCTTGGCGCGCGCCTCCTGCAGCGGGGTGGGGGCGAGGGGAAAGAAGAGGTCGGGGTCGCTGGATCTGCATGCGCCCCTGCGCAGCCAGCTGATCTCCTCCGGTGCCATGGGTCAAAGGTAGAGCGAGGTCATGATCAGAGACATCATCCTCTGGGTTGACCTGTGAATACGACCGGGGTTTGTCGGGCTTGATGCTCATACGTCCTCAGCAGGCGCCCACCCCACTCTGGTAGCCCTTCGCGAACGACGCCTGCCGTTGTTCCGCCGTGCCGTGGGCCGCCGGGTTGAGCCAGTCGTCCGTGGGGTCGCCCACCGCCGCCAGGCTCGCGAACAGTTCGTTCTCGTCGCCGGCGTCCATCGTCAGGGCGCCCGACCCGACCAGCGCGGACAGGGTGCCGCCCGCGTAACAGTCGGCCTGGAGCTCCGATTCGATGTTCAGCGAGAAGTCGGTGCCGAGCTGGGCCTGGACGGAGTGTCCGAACTCATGCGGGATGATGACGTAGACCGATCCGTCGCCCATCTCGTTCCACAGCCCCTCCATCCAGTCCTGGTCGAAGGCGATGAAGTGGCCGAGCGGGCAGTAGAAGGCGTTGTTCGGGACGGCGGGCTGGTCGCCGCAGCTCGGGCCCGAGTCGGCCGAGTACGGGATGAAGTCGGCAATGGGGCGGTATGTGCGGCCGAGCTGCTGGAACTGCCGGCTCCAGAACTCCTCCGTCAGCGTACGGGCGGTGACGACGTCGTCCTCGAACGTGTCGGCCCCCCGCCTGTCCATGGACGGCGACCGGACGAGGCCGCAGCCGGCGGCCAGAACCATGACGACCAGGCCGGCGGACAACCTGGTGAGCTTGGGCAGGATCACGGGTTCACACGTCCCAGGTGTGTACGGGTTCGTTGGCGTGCATGCGCTCGATGTACTCCAGTGTCATGCCCCGCAGCGCCTCGTGCCGATCACCGGACCGGGCCTGCGCGCGTACCCGATCGACCTGCCAGCTCGCCCCCGTGCGGCCAGTCAGGCAGCGCCCCTCGATGACGGACAGCAGCCGATCCGCGACGGCACCGTGCACACCCCACCTGGCCAGCCCCTCCCGCGCCACGGGCAGCAGCCGCCGCAGGATCAGCTCGGCCGCCGGCACCTCGCCCAGGCCAGGCCAGTACAGCCGCGCGTCCAGCCCGTGCCGGGCCGCCGCGCCGAGGTTGTCCTCGGCCGCCTTGAACGACATCTGGCTCCAGACCGGCCTCTCGTCGTACGGCAGCATGCGCATCAGCCCGTAGTAGAACGCGGCGTTGGCCGCGATGTCGGCCACGGAGGGCCCGGCGGGCAGCACCCGGTTCTCCACGCGCAGGTGCGGGACGCCGTTCACCACCGCGTACACGGGCCGGTTCCAGCGGTAGACGGTGCCGTTGTGCAGGGTCAGCTCGTGCAGGTGCGGGACGTGCCCGCGTTCGAGCTCGGCATGCGGATCCTCCTCGTCGCAGAGGGGCAGCAGGGCCGGGTAGTAGCTGACGTTCTCCTCGAACAGGTCGAAGACGCTGGTGATCCACCGCTCCCCGAACCACACCCGAGGTCGTACGCCCTGCGCCTTCAACTCCGCCGGCCGCGTATCCGTGGCCTGCTCGAACAGGGCGATCCTGGTCTCCCTGTGCAACTCCTTGCCGAACAGGTACGGCGAGTTGGCCGCCACCGCCACCTGGACGCCCGCGATGGCCTGCGCCGCGTTCCAGTGCGCGGCGAACGTCTCGGGGCTGACCTGCAGATGGAGCTGCACGCTGGTGCACGCCGCCTCGGGGGCGACGCTGTCGGCGTGCGTGTCGAGGCGCTCGACGCCCTCGATGGCCAGGTGCAGGTCCTCGCCCCTGGCCGCGAAGATCTGCTCGTTCAGCAGGCGGTAGCGCGGGTTCGCGGAGAGGGTGCCCTCGCCGATGTCCTGCTCGCGCAGCGTGGGCAGGATGCCGATCAGGACGAGGTGGCCGCCCTCGGAACGGGCGCGTTCCTCGGCGTGGTTGAGCCTGGCCCTGACGTCGTTCTCCAGGCGCAGCGCCCCGTCGCCCGCCAGGGTCTGGGGCTCGATGTTGATCTCGATGTTGAACTGGCCCAGCTCCGTCGCCCAGTCCGGTTGCGCGATCGCGGCGAGGACCTGGGCGTTGCGCATGGCGGCCTCGCCGAGATGGTCCACGATGTTGAGCTCGATCTCCAGGCCGGCGAGGGGGTGTTCGAACTCGAAGCGGGCTTCGCGCAGCATCTGGGCGAAGACGTCGAGGCATCGGTGGACTTTTTCGCGGTAATTGCGGCGGTCTTCGCGGCTGAACACGACCACTGGCACGTCCCTGCCCATAGCTGGAAATGTCGCATGTTGAGGGCGAGTAGGCCAGAGCGGGAAGCCACAGAATCGCGACCTGGGGGGCGGGACGGTCTTGAGGGTGGGGGAGCTGGAGGTGCTGGGCGCTGTGGGCGAGCGGGTGGGGGCTGCGTGTCGTGATGTGCGGGTGGGCGGGGGGCTGCGTGTCGTGATGTGCAGGCGGGTGGCGGGCGCGTGCCGTGATGCGCGGACGGGTGCGGCGTGCACTGGGCTGGGCGCGCCGCGTGCGGGAGGGGCTGGGCGCGCTGCGTGTGGGGGCGGGCTGGGCTGCCCTGCGTGTGGGGGCGGGCTGTGGCGTTCCGCGTAGCGCTGATGCCGCTGGTGCGCTGAGCCAGGGCTGGGCTCTATGCCAGGCAGGACCGCGCTGCGGTGCGTGCCGGACCGGGGTTGTCCCCAACGCGTCAGCCCATGCCCCGCAGTTATCCACAGGCCGACCGCACCTACGGTCGCGGATGGCTAGGGTTCAGGAATGCGCGTTTTGATTACTGGCGGGGCGGGTTATATCGGCAGCACGATCGCATCGGCGTGCCTGGACGCCGGGATCGATCCCGTCATTCTGGACAGCCTGGTGACGGGGCGGCGGGAGTTCGCCGAGGGCCGGTTGTTCTATGAGGGCGATATCAGCGACGGCCCACTGATTGACAAGATATTTGCGGAAAATCCCGATATTGAGGCCGTCGTCCATTGCGCGGCTCTCATCGTGGTCCCCGACTCCGTGGCCGACCCCATCGGCTACTACCGCGCGAACGTCACCAAGAGCCTGGAGTTCGCCGACCACCTGATCCGCAACGGCTGCACCCGCATGATCTTCAGCTCCTCGGCGTCCATCTACCAGACGGGCGCCGACCACACGGTGACCGAGGAGTCCCCGCTCGACCCCCAGAGCCCGTACGCGCGGACGAAGGCGGTCTGCGAGGGCATGTTCGCCGACATCGCCGCCGGCCGTCCTCTTAGAATCCTGTCCCTGCGGTACTTCAACCCGATCGGCGCCGACCCGCAGATGCGCACGGGCCTGCAGCTCCGCCGGCCCAGCCACGCCCTGGGCAAGATGATTGAGGCGTACGAGGAGCGCGTCCCGTTCCGGATCACCGGCACCGACTGGCCCACGAGCGACGGCACCGGCATCCGCGACTACATCCACGTCTGGGACCTGGCCACCGCCCACGTGGAGGCGCTGCGGCGCTTCGACGAGCTGGAAGCCGACGTGATCAACCTGGGCACAGGGGCGGGCACCACGGTGCGCGAGCTGGTCGACGCGTTCAACCGGGTCGTCGACGATCCCATCGAGGTCGTCGAGGCCCCGGCCCGGCCCGGTGACGTGGCCGGCGCCTACACCCGCAGCGATCGGGCGCACCGGCTGCTGGGGTGGCGGGCCGGGTACTCGGTCGAGGAGGGGATCAGGCACTCACTGCAGTGGGCGGGCGTCCGGGACTCCCGGCTGGGGGCCGATTGACCCGGGCAGGGCGGGTCGCGTCCCCGAGCGGGCTGTGAGCGAGCGCTGCCGCCTCCCGGATCAACCAAGGCAATCAGCAGGGCGGTGGCGTGCGGAAGCATCGGCCGCTGAAGGCGGTGGCGTGCGGAAGCGCCGCCAGCCGTATGAGCGCGCCCCGGCCCGGCCCCGGGGCGCGCCCCGCAACTACCCCCGAGCCACAGCCGAGTCGGCGATCTCCAAAACCTCCTGGAACGTCTCCTCGAAGGTGGAGTCCAGCACGTCGTCCATGTCCTCCACCTGCTCCTCAGGCGGCGCCGTGATCTCTACCTCGTCACCCCACCCGCTGTACCTCGTGTCGGTGTACTCCTGCAGCGTGGTGACCGGAAACTGCCTATCGGTACGCAGGCGGCCGGGAAGACCGGCAGAGTCGGTGCTGAGCCGGTAGCTGAACCCGGACACCAGGGCGGGCCCGAATCCGGCGTCGCGGCCGAAGCCGGCCCTCACCGCCTGCTTACTGCCGAACATGCCCCGGTACACACCGCCCCGCACCGAATCGGCGTGCGAGACCAGGCTCTTGAGCTGGGAGAGCCGGAGGACGTTGGCAGGCTGGCTGGAGGGGTTCAGCTTGTCCATGCCAAGAGTGTCGTCATCGGCGCTCACCCACCTCTTGCCCTCGGGCAAGTCGAAGGTGCCGCCGGACATGTAGATCCGACCTCCCGTCCAGCGGAGCCGCAGGGTCGTCAGCTTGCCCGATTTGGAAGTCATCCGGGCGGTCGCGTCGAAGGCGGCGACCCCCGACGCACCGAACTCGTACGTCCCCGTGATCTTCAGGTACTCCGGCTTCCTGTCCCGGCCCTTCATGGTCATGACCTCGGAGAACTTCACCCCGTGCCCCGCGACGAACTGCCGCTGCACCGCCCGTACCGGATCGGGAGCGGAAGCCTGCGCGGGAACGGCGCTGATCAAAGTCGCGGCGGCCACCGCCGCCGCCAGTGCTTTCTTCACCTGGAATCCCAACCAAACGACTAGTGCGCGAGCGAGCCGAGCGCCCCATCCGGAATCTCCTGGACATCCACCAGATCGTCGGCAAGATCCGCGGAGAGGTCGTCGATGTCGATCACCTCGTCATCGGACGGCTCCGAGATCGTCACCGCATGCCCCCAGGCGCTGTACCTGGTGTCGACGTGATTCAGAGAGGTGAAGAGCGAGTCCTTGACGGCGGTGCGCAGGCGGGTGGGCAGACCGGTGGAGCCGGTGCTCAGCCGGTAGTCGAACCCGTTCGTGGACATGCTCGCCTTGATCTGGTTCGCCTGCCTGCCGGTGAGCGTGCCCCGGTGGACGCCGTTCCGCACGGAGGTGGCGTGCGAGAGCAGCCCCTTGAGCTGGGGAAGCTGGAAGATGTCCACAGGCTGGTTGGACGGAGCCCGCAGCCGGCCTTCGGTGTCCTCCATGCGAATCCACTTCACGCCTTCGGGGAAGTCTTTCCGCAGCTCGTCGGTCTGCATGTACACCCGCTTCCCCACCGCCAGGAGACGCATGGTGGTCGGCTTCTTGCTGACGAGCGTGCTGCGGAGGGTCAGGTCGGCGGCGACGACGCCGGACGGGCCGAACCCGTAGGTGCCCGTCACCCGCATGTACACCTCCTTCTTGCCCTCCGCGATCAACGTCTCGGAGAACTTCACCCCGTGCCCCGCGACGAACTGCCGCTTGACCGCCCGTACCGGATCGGGAGCCGAAGCCTGGGCGGGAACCGCGCCGACGAGGGTCGCGGCGGCCACCGCCACCGCTACTGCCTTCTTCATGAACACTCCTCCGCAAACAGAAGGAGCCCCCTCCCGCCAGTCAGGCGAAAGAGGGCTCGATCATCGTTCAGGTCAGCCGGCGATGCTGCCGAGCGGCAGTTCGAGGGCGTCGGAGATGTCGCTCTCGCCGTCCTTGAACTGGCTGGCGACCTCGTCCGCGGGCGGGGCCTTGATCGACACGGGGGAGCCCCAGCCGGTGTAGCTGGTGTCCACGCTGACGGAGCCCTTGCCGGAGCCGAGCACGGACATCGGGAAGGTGGCGACGACCCGGGTGGGCAGGCCGGCCTTGTTCACGGTGATGCGCCAGCTGATGGCGGTCTTCTGGGCCTTGGCGGAGGGCTTGTCGACCCAGGTGGCGCGCAGCCAGGGCGAGGCCTTCCACAGGTCGCGGACCAGCGTCTTGCCCGCGTACCCGCTGCCGGTGGTCTTGGCGCCCTTGAGCAGGGTCTTGACCGTGGCGGGCTCGGCGAGGTTGAGCGGCTGGCCGAAGGTGCCGAGCAGGCCGCCGGTGGGGCCGTTCGCCGCCTTGAACCAGGTCTTGCCCTCGGGCAGCATCGTCGCCCAGATGTTGCCCGAGATGTAGGACGTGGTGCCGATCCTGATGGTGCGCTCGGGCTGCGCCATGGCCTTGATCATCGCCGTGAGCTCGGCGTTCTCGCCGCTCTCGTCGAGGCCTTCGAGGTCGCTGGCCTTGATGTTGAGCTTGCCGGTGATGTCGGAGGCCGCGATGCCCGACTTCTTGAACTGGAGGGTGCCCGAGCGGCGTACGAAGATGTCGCGGACGTCGCCTTCGCTGACGGTCGTGCGCTCGGTGAACTTGACGCCCTTGCCGGCGACGAGCTGCTTCTTGACAGCGACGACCGGGTCCTTGGGCGCTGCTGCCAGCGCCGGGGTGGCGGTCACCAGTGCGGCGGTCGTGGCTAACGCCACGCCCGTCAGGATTCGCTTCATGCGCAGTTTCCTTCAGAGGTTGAGGGGGAGTCGGGGGCCGGCGGGCCGGCCCCGTCGAACGGCCCGGCGGATCGCGCTTATCCGATCCCGCCGAGCGAGTCGAGCGAGCTGTTCGGGATCTCCTGCGGCACTTCCGTGTCGCTCCCGAGCTCGTCGAGGTCGACCACCTGGTCGGATGGCGGGGCCTTGATCGAGATCTTGGCGCCCCAGCCCGTGAACGTGGTGTTCGCGGTGGCGGTCGTGCTCCCGAGGATGCCGTAGTCCAGCGTGTAGGCGCTGCGGACCCCCGTCACCAGGCCCTTGGCGTTCAGATCGAGGGCATAGCTGATCTTGATCTTGGCCAGCCTCTTGTCGATCTTCTCGCCGTAGAGCCTGCTCACGTCACCGAACGTGAGCACACCCCGGTACGTTCCACCCTTGACGCTCTTGGCCTTCGAGACCAGCGCCTTGAGCACCTTGGCGTCGAAGACGTCGAGCGGCTGGCTGGTGTACAGAACCGAAGCGTCCTGATAACGGATCCACTTCTTGCCCTCAGGCAAACCCTCGCTGTATATCCCGCCCTGGACGAACGTGTGCTTGCCCACGGTGATACTCCGGGACGGGGAGAGGCCGGCCATCCCGCCCTTCTCGCGGAAGCGCAGATCCGCGGCGACGACTCCGGACTTGCCGAATCCCAGGGAGCCGGCGGTCGTCCGCACGATCCCGGTTTTTCCGTTGGTCTTCGTCCGGTACGTCTCCGAGACCCGCACCCCGTGCCCGGCCTTGTACTGCTTCTGCAGGGCTTTCACCGGGTTCACGGGCGCGGCCTGCGCCGGCGCGGCGGCCGTCAGTGCGGCCATGAGCGCGGCCGACGAAGCCAGCGTCAGACCCGCGAGAATTCGCTTCATTGGGGTTTCCTTCAGCATTACCAAGAGGAGCGGGGGGCAAGCCTGCCATTGGAAGATCACGACCATATATCGAGCGTCGGGTCATACGGCGTCTAATTCATGCAATTTCCGTGCAGGCGTCATCCTGAGGAAGTGAGATCACCGTCACATAGCGGAAGAACCGCGACCCGGTGACCTGGGCAGGTCAAGCTTCGGGCTAGGCTTCACTGGCGGAAACGCCCGGCACGCACGGGTTGCCCGGGGCGTCGAACATCAGTCGGATAAGCAAGGACGGACCCTCGTGGACCTGTTCGAACATCAGGCGAAGGAGCTCTTCGCTGACTACGGCATCCCTGTGCCGCGCGGCATCGTCGCCCACACTGTGGAGGAGGCACGGTCGGCCGCTGAGGAACTGACCGGCCGCGTTGTCGTCAAGGCCCAGGTCAAGACCGGTGGTCGCGGTAAGGCCGGCGGCGTGAAGGTGGCCGACGACGCCGCCGACGCCGTGGCCAAGGCCGAGGCCATCCTCGGCATGGACATCAAGGGCCACACGGTCCACAAGGTCCTCGTCGAGGAGGCCAGCGCGATCGCGGAGGAGTACTACTTCTCCTTCCTGCTCGACCGCGCCAACCGTACGTTCCTCGCGATCTGCTCCGCCTCCGGCGGCATGGACATCGAAGAGGTCGCGCACACCTCGCCGGAGAAGGTCGCCAAGGTGCCCGTCTCGGCGCTCACCGGCATCGACCGCGCCACGGCCCGCGAGATCGCGGTGGCCGGCGGCCTGCCGGAGAAGGCGCTCGACGGCGCCGCCGAGCTCATCGAGAAGCTCTGGTGCTGCTTCGTCGACGAGGACGCCACGCTCGTCGAGGTCAACCCCATGATCCTGTCGGCCGACGGCCAGGTGAAGGCCCTCGACGGCAAGGTCACCCTCGACGACAACGCCGGCTTCCGCCAGGCCGACCACGAGGCGCTGGCCGACAAGGCCGCCGAGGACCCGCTCGAGGCCAAGGCCAAGGAGAAGGACCTCAACTACGTCAAGCTCGACGGCGACGTCGGCATCATCGGCAACGGCGCGGGCCTGGTCATGTCCACCCTCGACGTGGTCGCCTACGCCGGCGAGGCGTTCCCCGGCAAGCCGTCGCCCGCCAACTTCCTCGACATCGGCGGCGGCGCCTCGGCCGAGGTGATGGCCGCGGGCCTGGAGATCATCCTCTCCGACCCGAGCGTCAAGTCGATCTTCGTGAACGTCTTCGGCGGCATCACCGCCTGCGACGCCGTCGCCAACGGCATCGTCTCGGCGTTCAAGCTGCTGGAGAGCCGCGGCGAGGCCGTGACCCACCCGCTGGTGGTCCGCCTCGACGGCAACAACGCCCAGCTCGGGCGGCAGATCCTGGCCGACGCCGCGCTCCCGCGCGTCGAGCTGGTAGACACGATGGACGAAGCGGCCAAGCGTGCCGCCGAGCTCGCTGCGGTAGGTGCGTGACCCATGGCCATCTGGTTGACTGAGAACAGCAAGATCATCGTCCAGGGCATGACCGGCGGTGAGGGCACCAAGCACACCCGCCGCATGCTCGCCTCGGGCGCCAAGGTCGTCGGCGGCGTGAACGCCCGCAAGGCCGGCACCACGCACGAGGGCCTGCCCGTGTTCGGCACGGTCAAGGAGGCCATGGAGGCCACCGGCGCCGACGTGTCGGTCGTCTTCGTGCCGCCCAAGTTCACCAAGGACGCGGTCAAGGAGGCCATCGACGCCGAGATCCCGCTCTGCGTCGTGATCACCGAGGGCGTGCCCGTCCACGACTCCACCGAGTTCTGGGCGTACGCGGTCGACAAGGGCAACAAGACCCGCATCATCGGCCCCAACTGCCCCGGCATCGCCTCGCCCGGCGCCTCCAACGCCGGCATCATCCCCGCCGACATCACCACCGCCGGCCGCATCGGCCTGGTCTCCAAGTCGGGCACGCTCACCTACCAGCTCATGTACGAGCTGCGCGACTTCGGCTTCTCCACGGCCGTGGGCATCGGCGGCGACCCGGTCATCGGCACCACGCACATCGACGCCCTCCAGGCGTTCCAGGACGACCCGGGCACCGACGCGATCGTCATGATCGGCGAGATCGGCGGCGACGCCGAGGAGCGGGCCGCGGCCTACATCGAGCAGCGCGTCACCAAGCCGGTCGTGGCCTACGTGGCGGGCTTCACCGCCCCTGAGGGCAAGACGATGGGGCACGCGGGCGCGATCGTGTCCGGCTCCGCGGGCACCGCCCAGGCCAAGAAGGAGGCCTTGGAGAAGGTCGGCGTCCGCGTCGGCAAGACCCCCTCCGAGACTGCCCGCCTCATGCGCGAGATCATGCAGGCCCGCTGAATCACGCAGACCCGCTGAGCGCTCTGAAGACCCCGTGCGGTGCCCGCACGGGCGATCTTCCGGCGAAGACCCCGTGTGGTTCCCGCGCGGGTGAGCTTCCGGCGAAGACCCCGCCCGGTTCCGGCCGTGCGGGGTCTTCGCGTCTTCCATCCTGCGCGACCGCGCGGCTGCTCGCGTATTTTCAGTCTTTACGGCTTCGCGGGCTTGCCCCACCCGCCGCCGCTGGCCGGCCCCCGTCCAGGGAGACGCTTTCTGACCCGGTCAGTGGCGCGCCGCCGTTACGACGCACAGTGAAGCGGGCACGGTGGGATCAGAAGTGCTCCAATCCCGGCGCGTCAACCAAGCTTTGGTTGGGAAAGATTGAGAAAATCGCCTCGTGACGGCGATCCTCGACCAGCTTCGTACAGGCCCCCGGTCGATGCTTGGCAAGCTCGCGGGCGACGACGACGAAACCAGGCGCCCCTTGCCGGTCTCCGGGATGCTGGCTGCCGTGTTCACCTTGGGCGTCGGCCTGGCCGCGCTCACCACCCTCACCCTGGTCGGGTGGATCGCCGCGCCGCGCGGCACGCTGGGCGCGGGGCTGCCTGGCGTGTTCCGTACGGCGGCGCAGTTGTGGCTGGCCGCGCACCACGCCGGGTTCGCCATCCCCGGCGGGCGGGTCGGGCTGCTGCCGCTCGGGCTGATGATCCTGCCCGCCGTGCTTCTTTACCGCGCCGGCCGGTGGATGGCCCGTGACGCCGACCTGCGGTTGCGCCTGCCCGCGCGGCTGCCCAAGAACAGCCCGAAGGAGCAGGCGGGAGCCCGCCGCCGGGCCCAGCTCGTCCTGGTGGTGCAGGCCGGGGTGTCGCTGGCGGCCCCGTACGCGCTGCTCGCGGGCCTGATCGCGCTCGTGACGAGCAACGAGATCACCCAGCCCTTCATCGGGGAAGCGCTGCTCAGCCACTTCGTGCTGGCGTTCCTGGCGGGCTCGCTGGCCACGGCGCGCATGATCGGGCCGTGGCGGGTGATGCTGCGGCTGCTGCCCGAACGGGTGCGCGCCCTGACGGTCGGCACGGCGGTCGCCACGGCGCTGCTGGTCGTGGCCGGGCTGGCGCTGGTGCTGATCGCCTTCGCGATCAACTTCGACCAGGTCGAGCAACTGTCGGGGGTGCTGTCGCCGGGGTTCGTCGGCGGCGTGCTGCTGGCGCTGCTGCAACTGCTCTACCTGCTGAACGCCGTCGTCTGGGCGTTCTCCTACATCGCCGGGCCCGGGTTCGCCATCGGCGCCGACACCCTCGTCGCGCCCACCGGCGTGCAGCTCGGCACTGTGCCCAGCCTGCCGCTGCTGGGGGCGCTGCCGGAGAGCGGGCCCGTGCCTGCGTGGATGATGGCGGTGGTCGCGGTGCCGTTCGCGGCCGGGGCCGTGGCGGGGGTGATGGTCGCCAGGATCTCGCCGTCGCCGTCGTACGAGGCGGCGCCGCTGTGGGGGTTCCTCACCGGGGTGACGACGGGGCTGGTGGCGGGGCTGCTGGCGGCGCTGTCCGGGGGGCCCATGGGCGGCGGGCGGCTGGCCACGGTCGGGCCCTCGCCGTGGGAGGTGGCGCTGTCGGTGGCGCTGGAGGTCGGCGTGGCCGCCGGCATCTCGGCGGGCGTGACCAACCTGCTGCTGCTCAACAAGCGCGCCAGGGCGCCGCTCGACAAGGCGGCCGCTCCCGTACGGAAGGCGGGGGCCGCGCTGGCGAAGGCGGCCAGCAGGGTGGGGCTGGCCGAGTCGGACCCGCGGCCGCTGCCCGGTCACTGGATGGACGCCACCGAGGCCGACACCCAGGAGATCCCGGTCATCAGGGACGACTGGCAGGACGAGCACGCCTCCGCCGAGGCGGAGACCCAGGCCCAGGCCCGGCCGCGCCCACCGGAGCCGGCGCCGGTCGCCCGGCCGCCGCGCAAGGACATCGTGGACGAGTCGGACGACCGTGGCGGTCACGTCATCTACGTCGACCCGTACGCCTGGGACCGCGACTGACCCGGCCCCGTACCCCTGGGACCGAGGCTGACCTTTCGTGAGGCCAGGCCCAGGCAGTTGCCTCCGTCAGGCGGGAACGGCAGGCCGCCTCCCGCCGCGCGCGGCCCGGGCGGGTGCTTCAGGAGGCGTGGCGCCCGGGCGGGTGCGCCTGGGGCGTGGCCCCGCTGGGTGCTTCCAGGGGCGCGGCCCCAGCGCGTGCGAGCCGTGACTACGGCTGCATCGCCCCGAGCACCTCCAGCACGTCGGCCGGCAGCTTCCGCTGCGCCGCGTCCCTGAACTGCATGAAGCACTCGCCCTGCGACGCCACCGTGCCGGCGCCCTTCATGCACTCCTGGTAGGCCGAGTACTCGTCCATGAGGTAGAGCTGCATCGCCGTGGCCCCGGCAGACAGCGCGAGGGCGAGCGAGGAGACGGTGATGCCGCCCACCGCCACACCCGTGGGCCTGCCCGCGCCCTTCAGCAGGGGGAGCGCCCGGATCCCGGCCATCAGCGCGAACAGCGCCATGACCAGGCCGGCCAGCGGCAACATGAACGTCATGGCCAGCGCTGCGATGGACAACCAGATCGCTCGGCGGCCCGCTGAATCCGCGGGCTGCTGGCCTGCCGGTGCCTTCACCGGTGTCGACACCTGACCTCCTCTGCGTCGCCGGACGATGAACAGATACCCTGTGACCCCCACCCTGTTTCCTCATTGGAGTGTGTGTGTCTAAGGCTGGGCGGCTCGTCGTCCTCGTCTCCGGCTCTGGAACCAACCTACAGGCCCTGCTGGACGCTTCCGCCGACCCGTCGTACGGGGCTCGAGTGGTCGCGGTCGGCGCCGACAGGGAGGGGATCGAAGGACTGGCCAGGGCTACCAGGGCAGATGTCCCGACTTTTGTCGAAAAAGTGGGCGATTATGCGACGCGGGCGGGCTGGGATGCCGCTATCGCGGCCAAGATCGCATCGTACGAGCCCGACCTGGTCGTGTCCGCGGGCTTCATGAAAATTTTGGGCACGCCGACGCTCGACGCGTTCCCCGTGCTGAACACGCATCCGGCGCTGCTGCCGTCCTTCCCCGGCGCCCACGGCGTGCGCGACGCGCTGGCCCACGGGGCCAAGGTGACCGGCTGCACGGTCATGCTGGCCGACGAGGGGGTCGACACGGGGCCGATCGTGGCGCAGGCGGCGGTGCCCGTGCAACCAGACGACGACGAGGCGGTTCTGCACGAGCGCATCAAGGTGGTCGAGCGCCGCCTGCTCGTCGAGACCGTCGGCCGGATGGCTCGCGAGGGCTGGACGGTCAGCGGACGTACCGTCCGAATCGGCAACCACACAGGAGGGGAATCCACGTGACTCGCATCGCCATCCGGCGCGCGCTCATCGCTGTTTACGACAAGTCCGGGCTCGAAGAGCTGGCCAGAGCCCTCGACGGCGCCGGAGTGGAGATCGTCTCGACCGGGGGCACCGCCGCCGCGATCTCCTCCTACGGCATCCCGGTGACGAAGGTGGAGCAGCTCACCGGGTTCCCCGAGTGCCTCGACGGGCGGGTCAAGACGCTGCACCCGCGCGTGCACGCCGGGCTGCTGGCCGACGTCACCAAGCCGCACCACGTGGCGCAGCTCGACGAGCTGGAGATCGACCCGTTCCAGCTCGTCGTGGTGAACCTGTACCCGTTCCAGGAGACGGTGGCCTCCGGGGCGAGCGACGCCGAGTGCGTCGAGCAGATCGACATCGGCGGCCCCGCCATGATCCGCGGCGCCGCCAAGAACCACAACACCTGCGCGGTCGTGGTGAACCCGAGCTTCTACGGCGACGTGCGCAACGCCCTCGACGAGGGCGGCTTCACGCTGACCGAGCGCAAGCGGCTGGCGGGCATCGCGTACGCGCACACCGCGTCGTACGACGTGGCCGTGGCCAACTGGTTCGCGGGCACGTACGTGGGCGAGGGCGAGGAGTTCCCCGAGTTCGCCGGGACGGCGTACGAGCGCAAGGCTACGCTCCGCTACGGCGAGAACCCGCACCAGCGCGCGGCCCTCTACACGGGCGGCACGGCGGGCAGCGGCGGGCTGGCGGGCGCCGAGCAGTTGCACGGCAAGGAGATGTCGTACAACAACTACCTCGACTCCGACGCCGCCTGGCGCGCCGCGTGGGACTTCGCCGATCCCGCCGTCGCCATCATCAAGCACCAGAACCCGTGCGGCATCGCCATCGGCGCCGACGTCGCCGACGCGCACCGCAAGGCGCACGCCTGCGACCCGGTCTCGGCGTACGGCGGCGTGATCGCCGTGAACCGGCCCGTCACGGGCGAGCTGGCCAGGCAGATCGCCGACGTGTTCACCGAGGTCGTCATCGCCCCTGGGTACGACGAGGAGGCGCTGGAGGTGCTGCGCGCCAAGAAGAGCCTGCGCCTGCTGGCCTGCGCGCAGGGCCCGTCGTCGCCGACCGAGTTCCGCAGGATCGACGGCGGCCTGCTCGTGCAGAGCGTGGACCGCGTGGACGCGCCCGGCGACGCGGCGTCGCAGTGGGAGCTCAAGACCGGCGACCCGGTCTCGGCAGAGGTGCTGGCCGACCTGGAGTTCGCCTGGCGCGCCTGCCGCTCGGTGAAGTCGAACGCCATCCTCCTGGCCAGCGGCGGCGCCACCGTGGGCGTCGGCATGGGCCAGGTCAACCGGGTCGACTCCTGTCGCCTGGCCGTCACCAGGGCGGGGGAGCGCGCGGCCGGCTCCGTGGCGGCCTCCGACGCGTTCTTCCCCTTCCCCGACGGGCTGGAGGTGCTGCTGGAGGCCGGCGTGCGCGCGATCGTCGAGCCGGGCGGCTCCATCCGGGACGAGCTGGCCATCGAGGCGGCGAAGAAGGCCGGGGCGAGCCTCTACTTCACCGGCACGCGCCACTTCTTCCACTGATATCCCGATAAGGGGCGGCATGATCACTATGTCGCCCCTTATCCGTTTTTGCGGTGATGTTCGGTTTTTGCGGCGAGCATCCCCGCGTCCGGGCTACCCTGAACTCCTCCCCGATCCTCTTCCCCGGAGTTCACCTATGGCGCTCGACGCGATCCTGCAGGCGTTCGTCACCCTGAACGGCTTGGCCACCAGCCCCTTCGTGCTTCTGGTCCTCGCCTTCATCGGCGCCTACCTCGGCAGCCGCGTCGTAGAGGTCATCCCCTACACCCGTCGCATCATCGAGCGCCGCGAGGCCCAGGCCGCCGCCGCCGCTGCCGAGCGCGACTAAGGATCCCCTCTGCCCGAGGAACTCCACCAGATGACGCAGCGTCTCCCCGGGCGCTTCCTCCGGCAGGAAGTGCCCGGCCTGGATCGCCGCGCCGCGGACGTCCTCGGCCCACTCCCGCCAGACGTCGAGCGGGCGATACCACTGCCCGACCGCGCCTGACGCGCTCCACAACACCAGCGTCGGACACCGGATGCGCCGACGTCCACGGTCGGCCTCGTCATCGGCCACGTCCAGTGTGGCCGCGGCGCGATACTCCTCGCAGATCGCATGGACGGTCTCCGGATCGGCGAAGGCCGCCACGTACGCGGCCCGCACCCCTTCAGGAAACGCCCCCGGCACCTCCGACCAGGCGTCGAGCATGTGATCGACCAGCACGCGCGGCGCGGCCCCGATCAGCCGCTCGGGGACGGGCTCCGGAGCAGCCAGGAACGACCACACCCAGAAACCCAGGCTGAACTCGGCGTCCGCACGGGCGTAGGCCTCACCGGTCGGCA
Organism: Nonomuraea monospora; assembly: GCF_039531895.1. Taxonomy (NCBI): domain Bacteria; kingdom Bacillati; phylum Actinomycetota; class Actinomycetes; order Streptosporangiales; family Streptosporangiaceae; genus Nonomuraea; species Nonomuraea monospora. Next base: position 195,769 of record NZ_BAAAQX010000017.1, on the reverse strand, counting down.
CGACGTCCAGCACCGCCAGGCGGCTGATCGCGTCCGGACGGTCGAGCGCCATCCGGTACGCGCACCGGGCGCCCCTGTCGTGCCCGACCACCGCGAACCGCTCGAACCCCAGCGCCGCCATCACCTCCACCTGGTCGGCGGCGATCGCCCGCATCCGGTACGGCCCGTGGTCCGGCGCGCTGGGCGGCTTCCCGCTCGCACCGTAACCACGCAGGTCGGTCGCCACCACGGTGAACCGCTCGGCGAGCGCCGGCGCCACGCGGTGCCACATCAGGTGGGTCTCGGGGATGCCGTGCAGCAACAGCACCGCGGGCCCCGATCCGCCGCGGACGCCGTGGATCGTCGTCTGCGTGGTCGGGAGGTCGAACGCCTCGAAACCGTCGAACATGGGCCGCCGCTCCCTCAGGGTGTCGAACCGTCGTCGAACATCGGCTGTCACCCCGTCAGGGTGTCGAAACCGTCGAACATCGGCTGCCACTCCCTCAGGGTGTCGATGCCGTCGAACATGAGCCGCCACTCCCTCAGGGCGTCGGAACCCGCCGCCACTCCCTCAGGGCGTCGGAACCCGCCGCCACTCCCTCAGGGCGTCGGAACCCGCCGCCACTCCCTCAGGGCGTCGGAACCCGCCGCCGCTCCCTCAGGGCGTCGTGATCGACGGGTGCTGTCGCCACGCCAGTTGAGCGGCGCCCGCCAGGCTGGCCCGCACGCCCAGCGAACTCTGCCTGACCTCCACGCTCCGTACGAACGGCAGCCCCGTCACGTCGTCCAGGGCGTGCCGCAGCGGCTCGAAGAGCACCTCACCGGCGGCCGACACACCGCCACCGATGACCACCGCCGTCAGCTCCACGGCCGCCGCGGTGGACGCGATCATGCCGGCGAGAGCCCTGGCGCTGCGCTGGAAGGCCGCCACCGCGATGGGATCTCCGGCGGCGGCGTCCTGAGCCAGCGTCCGCGCATCGGCCTGCGCGGGCGGCCAGGCCTCGGCTCGGGTCAGCGCCTGGGCATGGGCTGGGGGCGGCGTCCGCGCATCGGCCTGGGCCAGCGCCTGGGCATCGGCCTGGGCCAGCGCCTGGGCATCGGCCTGGGCCAGCGTTCGCGCATCGGCCTGAGCCAGCGCCTGGGAGTCGGCCTGGGTCAGCCCCTGGGCATCGGCCTGGGTCAGCCCCTGGGCATCGGCCTGAGCAGGCGCTTGGGCATCGGCCTGGGCTGGCATCCGGGCATGGGCCTGGGCCTGTGTCCGGGCATCGCCCTTTCCCTGGGGATCGCCCTTCCCCTGTGGATCGGGTGGGGCCTGCCCCTGTGGCGACGTCGGTGGGGTGGAGCCGTTGGCGCGGGAGGCGGCGCCCGGTGACCAGTTGTTCTCCAGGGCCCAGCGCGCCATGTTGGGGCCGCTGGAGTAGCGTTCGACGCAGCCCCGGCCACCGCACTCACAACGCTCTCCATAAGGGTCGATGCTCATGTGGCCGACATGTCCGGCATTCCCGGTTGGGCCGAGGAGCGGGACGCCGTCCAGTACCAGCCCGCCGCCGATGCCCGTCGACACGACGACGCCCAGCAACGACGAGCAGCCGCGGCCCGCGCCCAGCCAGTGCTCGCCCAGGGCGAAGCACTGCGCGTCGCCCGCCAGCACGGTGGGCAGCATGGTCAGCTTCCGCACCTCCTCGCGCAGCGGGAAGCCCCGCCAGCTCGGCATGTTCACCGGGCTCACAGTGCCCGAGGCGAGGTCCACGGGGCCCGCGCAGCCGATGCCGACGGCCACGGGTGGCGGGCCGCCGTCCATGACCTCCGTGACGAGGGCCGCCAGGGCGGACATGACCTCATCCCGAGGCGTCGGACGGGTCGCGGAACGCAGGATCGAACCGGCCTCGTCCACCAGTGCGGCGGCGAGCTTGGTTCCTCCGATGTCTATGGCAAGTACGCAGGTCATCAGTGTTTGTGGTGGTTGTCGGGCTGGCGGGGGTCGCCAGGGTGCTCCAGTCCGGGCATCAGTCTTACTCTCTTGGCGCGCAGGTCGTCGAGCCACCGCGCGAACGCTTTCCGGCGGGCGGCCCGTAGGAGGTCGTGGTCTGGGGGGTGAGGCTCGCGGTCGTGGGTCGGGTCGGTCGGCTCGGGGGTGTGGGGCGGGTCGGTTCGGGGTCGTGGGTCGGCTCGGGGGTGTGGGGCGGGTCGGTTCGGGGTCGCGGGTCGGGTCGGTCAGCTGGCGGTCGTGGGTTTCGGTCGGCTCGCGGTTCTGTGCTCGGCCGGTTGGTTCTCGGCGGAGGAACGGTGATCTCGCCTGCCAGGCGTGTACGCCCGCGCCGCGCAGCTCCAGCGACGACGTGTGAGCACCCTGGGCGACGGTGACGCGCAGCACCTGGCGCGGCTCGTCGGGCGTGCCTGCGAACAGGTCGGTCGAGTCTGCGGACAACAGGCGGAAAGGCAAGGGGACCTCCTCCCGTGCACTTGTTGCTGGCGCCCGTAACACTAAGCCCTTGGAAGATCAATGACAACGATGTCAGTGCGGGGCTGTGGATAACTCGGGCCGACTGCCTGGAGCCTGTGGATAACCCGGTGAGGGTGGGTGGGGCGGCGTGCGCGTGGTCCGGTGCGGAGACACGGGACGGGCATGGAAGGATTGCGGCATGAGCGCAGTGAAACTCGATGGCAAGGCGACCGCCGCCAAGATCAAGGCAGACCTCAAGAACCGGGTGGCAGCGCTCAAGGAACGCGGCGTCACCCCCGGCCTGGGCACCGTGCTCGTGGGCGACGACCCCGGCAGCCAGATCTACGTCGCGGGCAAGCACCGCGACTGCGCTGAGGTGGGCATCGCCTCCATCCGCGTCGACCTGCCCGCCACGGCCGGCCAGGCCGACGTCGAGGCGGCCATCGACGAGCTCAACGCCTCCCCCGCGTGCACGGGTTACATCGTCCAGCTCCCGCTGCCCAAGCACCTCGACACGATGGCGCTGCTGGAGCGCATCGACCCCGCCAAGGACGCCGACGGCCTGCACCCCGTCAACCTCGGCCGGCTCGTGCACATGGTCGACGCCCCGCTGCCCTGCACGCCGCACGGCATCGTGCTGCTGCTGCAGGAGTACGGCGTGCCGATCAAGGGCGCCGAGGTCGCCGTGGTCGGGCGCGGCATCACCGTGGGCCGGTCGCTCGGCCTGCTGCTGACCCGCCGCAGCGAGAACGCGACCGTCACCCTCTGCCACACCGGCACCCAGGACCTGGCCGCCCACGTGCGGCGGGCTGACATCGTGGTGGCCGCGGCCGGGGTGCCGGAGCTGATCAAGAAGGACATGGTCAAGCCGGGGGCCGCCGTGCTCGACGTCGGGGTCTCCCGGGTGGCCGGGAAGATCGCGGGGGACGTGGCGCTGGACGTGGAGGACGTCGCGGGGTACCTCACGCCCAACCCGGGCGGGGTCGGGCCGATGACCCGGGCGCTGCTGCTGTCCAACGTGGTGGAGGCCGCCGAGCGCCGGCTCCGGTGACAGCCGCCTCCGACATTTGACGGAGGCCGGGGGCGCCGCGTCGCTCCAGGATGGTCCTCAAGCGCTCTGCCTGCACGAATGCGGGCGGGGCTCGGGCTTGAGCAGGTGTCCATGGAGCTGGACGGGCTGGTCGCCGTCGTCATCGGCGGCGCCTGCGGGCTCGGTGCCGCCATCGTGGTCCGGCTGGCGTCCCGTGGGGTGAGGGTCGTTCACGGGACGCCAGCACGACCGCACGGATGGCGAGACACGTTCGCGGACAGCTCATGGGCTACGGATCCACGCCCACCGCCACGTCGAGCAGCAGGGGTGTCTCGCGGGTGGCGAGCGAGGGCAGGACCTCGTCGAGGGTCGCCGTCAGGTCGGCGTACGTCTCGACGCGCTGCGCGGGGCAGCCGAGCGACCTGGACATGGCGCCCAGGTCCACCTCGGTGAACGGCGGCCACGGGCCCTTGCCGCCGCCGTGCTTGTCGGCCAGCCGGTCCAGGACCGCGTACCGGCCGTTGGAGAGCACCACGAACAGCACGCCCACCCGGTAGTGGGCGGCGCTCCACAGGCCCTGCACGCCGTACAGGGTGGAGCCGTCGCCCAGCACCGCGACGACGGGCCGGTCGGGCAGCGCCATGCGCAGGCCGACGGCGGCGGGCACGCCGAACCCGAGCCCGCCCATGGCCGCCGAGATGAAGCCGAACGACGTCCTGGCGGGCACGATCGCGTGCAGGTCGGGCCGCGCGGAAGGCGCCTCCTCGACGAGCACGACGTCGTGCGGGAGGCGTCCGGCCAGCTCGTGCAGCACGTCCACGTGCCGCAGCGGCCCGCCCACGTAGGGCTCGCGCCCGGACGCGCGGGAGAAGGCGCCGCCGCGCGCGGGGGTGGGCAGCAGCTCGGCCAGGCGGGCGCAGACGGACTCGGGCGCGGCGAGGTAGGCCAGGTCGGCAGGGCTGCGGTGCGCCACCGCGGGGTCGTCCGTCACGAGCGCGATCGCCGTGCCCGGCTCGACCAGCGGCCCGGGCTCGTAGGAGTACTGCCGGAACACCGGCGCCCCGACCGCCAGCACCACGTCGTGGGGCCGCAGCCGCTCCCGCAGCCGGATCCGGTCGTCGGGCAGCACCCCCGCGTACTGCGGATGGTCCTGCGGGAACCCGGCCCGCCCGCCGAACGACTCCTGGTACACCGGGCAGCCCAGCCGCTCGGCCAGCGCCACGAGCGCGGACCACCCGGCCCCCACCCCTGAGCCCGCCACGAGCGCGGGCCTGCGCGCCCCGGTCAGCAGCTCCACCAGGGGCGCGAGGTCGGCGTCCGCCACGGCGACGGGGCGCAGCAGCCGCGCGGGCGCCGCCACGGTCTCGTCGTCGAAGGGCGCCTGCCAGTCGTCCATCGGCACCACGACCAGCGCGGGCCCCCTGGACGTGGTCGCCTCGTGGAAGGCCCGCAGCACCGCGCCCGGCACGTCCTGCGCCCGCACCGGCTGGTCGACGCGCACCGGGTAGTCGCCGGCCAGCCTGTCGAGCCGCCCGGCCAGGAACGGCTCCAGCGCCAGGTGCCGCCGGTCCTGCTGGCCGACGATGATCACCAGCGGCACCCGGTTCTCCCTGGCGGTGGTGATGGCGTTGACGGCGTTGCCCAGCCCGGCCGCGCTGTGCAGCAGGGCGAGCGCGGGCCTCTCGCGGCCGAGCGCCCACCCGATCGCCAGGCCGACCACAGAGCCTTCGTGCAGGGCCAGCACGAACCGCAGGTCGTCGGGCAGCCCGGCCAGCAGCGGCACCTCGGTCGAGCCGGGGTTGGCGAAGACGGTGGTCAGCTCGTAGCGCCGGAAGATGTCGAAGACGGCGTCCCTGACGGTTCTCATGGTGCCCTTCTGGCTCGCTGGATCTGCCGGTAGAGGTGCCCGCGCAGCTCACCGAAGCGGGGCAGTGACCGCGTCGTGAGCTGGTCGCGCTCGGCGGGCAGGTCGATCTTGACGTCCTCCAGCACCGTGGTCGGCGACGAGGACAGCACCACGACCCGGCGGCCCAGGTAGACGGCCTCGTCGATGTCGTGGGTGACGAACAGCGTGGTGATCTCCAGGTCGCGCCACAGCCGCAGGATCAGGTCCTCCAGGTCCGCTCTGGTCTGGGCGTCCACGGCGGCGAACGGCTCGTCCATCAGCAGCACCTGCGGCTCGTACGCGACCGCGCGGGCGATCGCCACCCGCTGCTGCATCCCGCCGGAGAGCTGCCAGGGATGCGCGCCGGCCGCGTCGGCGAGCCCGACCGCTTGCAGGGAGTCCGCCACCAGGCTCCGCCGCCTGCTCGCCGGCAGCCGTTTCTCCTTCAGCGGCAGCTCCACGTTCTGGCGGACGGTCATCCAGGGGAACAGGCTGCGGCCGTACTCCTGGAAGACCACGGCCATGGACGGCGGCGGGCCGGTCACGCGCCTGCCGTCCACCCGCACCTCCCCGCCGGTGGCCGGCAGCAGCCCGGCCACGCAGCGCAGCAGCGTGGTCTTGCCGCAGCCCGACGGGCCGACGACGCAGACCAGCTCGCCGGCGCGCACGCTCAGCGTGATCGAGCCGATGGCCTCCACCCGGCGGCCGGGGCTCTGGTACACCTTGCGCAGGTCGTGGATCTCAAGCACGGGCGGCTCCACTGCCGTAGTACCAGGCCAGCACCCACCGCTCCACGCGGCGGAAGAGCAGCGACAGGCCGAGCCCGAGCAGCCCGAGCAGGAGGATCCCGCTCCACATCTCGGCGATCTGGAACTGCCGCTGGAACAGCACGATCGTGAAGCCCAGGCCGCTGGAGCTGGCGAACATCTCGCTGATGACCATGAGGATGATCCCGATGGACAGCGCCTGCCGCAGCCCCGTCATGATCTGCGGGCTCGCGCCCGGCAACACGAACCGCCGCATCCTGGACGTGCCCCTGATGCCGTACATGCGGCACGTGTCGGACAGCACCTCGTCCAGCGCCCGCACGCCCTCCACGGTGTTGAGCAGGATCGGCCACACGCAGCCCGACACGATGACCAGCACCTTCATCGGGGTGTCGATGCCGGCCAGCAGCATGATCAGCGGCACCAGCACGGGCGGCGGGACGGCCCTGAAGAACTCCAGCACCGGCTCCAGCGTGGCGCGCAGCCGCCGCGACAGCCCGATCGGGACGCCCAGCCCCACGCCGAGCAGCGCGGCCAGCACGTAGCCCGCGAGCAGCCGCCCGACGCTGGGCAGCACGTCGTCCGCGATCCGTTCGGAGAACCAGGTCTCGGCGAACGCCCGGCCCACGGCGGACGGGCTCGGCAGGTAGAAGGAGCTGCCGCTGACCGCCCACCACAGCAGCACCAGCAACCCGGGAAGGGCCAGCAAGCGGACGACCCTCACGCCGCCACCTCCGAGCGCACGGCCGGATGCCAGGCCAGCACCCTGCGCTCCAGCAGCCGCACGGCCGCGTTCACCGCGATGCCGACCAGCCCGGCCACCACGATCAGGGCGTACACGGACGGCACAGCGCCGCTGCTCTGCGCCACCTGGATCTCGGCGCCCAGCCCCGGGCTGCCGATGACCAGCTCCGCCGTCACCGCCAGGATGAACGCCACCGCCGCCGCCAGCCGCAACCCGGTCATCACGTACGGCAGCGCGGTCGGCCACACCACGTGCCTGACCCGCGACCAGGCCGACAGCCCGTACGACCTGGCGGTGTCGAAGGCCACCTGGTCGACGGCCGCCACGCCGTACAGGACCTGGATGAGCACCTGCCAGAACGAGGCGTAGACGACCAGCATCAGCGTCGAGCCGAGCGAGGGCCCGTACAGCAGCGTGGCCAGCGGCACCAGCGCGACCGACGGGATGGGGCGCAGGAACTCGACGGTCGAGTTCGTCAGCGCCCGCAGCCCCGGCGTGATCCCGATGACCACCCCGATCACGACCGCCGCGCAGAACGCCAGCGCCAGCCCGATCGCCCAGCCGCGCATGGTCTCGCCCAGCGCGAGCCACAGCCCGGCCGTGCCGAGCTGCCCGGCCAGCGTGGCCAGGATCTCGGACGCGGGCGGCAGGAACCGCCGGTCCACCAGGCCGAGCCGGGGCACGGCCTCCATCAGGAGCAGCAGGCCGCCGAGCCCGGCGGCGCCGTACCCGAGCCTGGGCAGCAGGCCGTCGCGACGGGTCACGGCACCAGCGCCGACACGTCGACCTTCTCCTTGAGCACCCCGTCCGCCGCCGCCAGGTCGGCGATGGTCTGCACGGACTCCTTGTTCACCGCGACGGGCCACTTCGGCAGCACGATCTGCGCGATCACCTCAGGCGCGATCTTGGTGTACGTCTTCAGCGCCTCGCGCACCTCGTCCGGGTGCGCGTCGGCGTACTCCAGCGACTTGGTCATCGCCGCCGTGAACCGCTTGGTCAGGTCGGCGTCGGTCTTGCCGGTGGTGAAGTACATGGCCACGGTCAGGTCGGGGGCGGCGTCCACGAAGTTCCACGCGACGGGGCGGGCGCCCTGGCTCCTGGCCTGGCTGACGAACGGCTCGACGACCCAGATGGCGTCCACCCGGCCGCTCTGCAGCGCGGCGGGCGCGTCGGGGAAGGGCAGTTCGACGAACTCGATGCCGGTCGGGTCGCCGCCGGCGTTGCGCACGGAGGCGCGCACGGTGGTGTCGCCGATGTTCTTGAGCTGGTTGACGGAGATCTTCTTGCCCGCCAGGTCCTTGGCCGTCTTGATCGGGCTGTCGGGCTTGACCAGCACGGCGCTGAAGTCCTTGCCCTGCTCCCCGGTGGAGGAGACGCCGTTGGTGACGACCTTCACGTCCAGCCCCTGCTGCGTCGCCGTCAGGAGCGAGGTGGTGTTGGCGAAGGCGAACTGGAACTGCCCGCTCACCGCGCCGGAGATGGCCGCCGCGCCGCCCTGGACGGGGGTGATGGCGAGGTCGATGTTCTGCTCGGCGAAGTAGCCCTTGGCCTTGCCGAGGTGGATGGGCGCGGTGTCGACGATGGCGATCACACCGGCGTTGACCCTGGTCGGGCCCGCGCCCTGGGTGGGCGTGGCGGGCGGGGCGCCGCCGCAGGCGGTCACGGATAAGGCGGCGAGGATCACGAGAGCGCGACGCACGGCTTGGCTCCTAGTTGTTCGCGATGCGCACAGGTATTCTCTGTTCGAACAACCCCGTATCGCGGAAGCTACGCCTTTGTCGGCTCCTGTCAAGGGGATCACCATGGTCGATCATGTGCAGTCGCTGGCCCGCGGGCTCGCGGTGATCCGGGCGTTCAGCGCCGCCGAGCCAGAGCTCACGCTCAGCCAGGTGGCCCGCGCGACCGGGCTCAGCAGAGCGGCGGCCCGACGGTTCCTCATCACGCTGACCGACCTCGGATACGTGCGCGCCGACGGGCGGCTGTTCGCCCTGACGCCGCGGGTGCTGGAGCTGGGCTACGCCTACCTGTCCAGCCTGTCGCTGCCGGAGGTGGCCGACCCGCACCTCGAACGGCTGGCCGCCGAGGTGCGCGAGTCGGCCTCGGTGGCGGTGCTCGACGGGGAGGACGTGGTGTACGTGGCGCGGGTGGCCACGGCGCGGATCATGCGCGTGAGCATCAGCATCGGCACCCGGTTCCCGGCCTACTGCACGTCGATGGGGCGGGTGCTGCTGGCGGCGCTGCCTGCGGAGGCGCTGGAGTCGTACCTGTCGCGGGCCTGCCTGCGGCGGCTCACCTCCCGCACGATCATGCTGCCCGCCGCGTTACGGGCGGAGCTGGACGAGGTGCGGGAGCGCGGGTGGGCGATGGTGGACCAGGAGCTGGAGGAGGGGCTGCGCTCCATCGCCGCCCCGATCAGGGACCGGACGGGGCGGACGGTGGCGGCGGTCAACGTCTCGACGCACGCCACCCGGACGAGCCTGCAGGCGGCCGAACGCGACCTGCTGCCGCCGCTGCTCGCCACGGCGGCCCGGATCGAGGCCGACCTCGCGTCCCTGTCCTCCGCCCGCGCCTGATCACCGCCCACCCGCCCTCTTCACTCAAGGACCTGTACCTCAGATCGCGGCCACCTCGGGGTGGGCCGGTCAGCGGGCACGATAGCGGTCCGTGGCCAGCCGGGTCGCCCGGATGGCGGCGTCGGCCGTGTCGTAGCGCCGCTGCGCGAGCCCTACGAAGATGCAGTCCACGATCAGCAACTGGCTGATCCGGCTGGCCAGCGCCCCCGGCCGGAACGCCGTCTCCCGCCCCGCCGACACCAGCGTGTGGTCCGCCAGCTCGGCCAGCGACGAGCGCGGGTTGTTCGTGATGCCCACGACCATCGCCCCCGCCTCGGCCGCCGTCCGGGCGGGCACCAGCACGTCGGGCGTCTCCCCTGTGCAACTGATCGCGACGGCCACGTCCCCCGTCCTCAGCAGCGCCGCGCTGGTCAGCGCGAGGTGGGCGTCGCTGAACGGGTGGCTCGACAGCCCGATCCGCAGCAGTTTCTGCGACATGTCGGCCGCCACCAGCCCCGAGGCCGCCACGCCGTACACGTCCACCCGCCGCGCCTCGGAGATCGCGGCCACGACCTCGCCGAGCTGGTCGGGGTCGAGCTGGGCGGCGGTGTCGGCGAGCGCCTCCGACTCGGCCCGCGCCACCTTGGCGATCACGTCCGTCAGCGGGTCGTCGGGGCCGAGGTCGCCGGGCACCAGCCGCTCGGGCTCCTTGGCCACGGCCGCGGCCAGCGCGAAGCGGAGCTGCGAGTAGCCGGTGAAGCCCAGCGCCCGCGCCGTGCGCACGATCGTCGCCTCGCTCGTCCCCGACACGGCGCTGAACTCGGTGATCGTGCTGCGCACGACCAGCCCGGGGTCGTCCAGGATGAGGCGGGCGATCGACTGGGCCGCCGGGGTGAGCGAGGGCAGCACGGCGCGTACGGCCGCGACCGGGTTCGCCGGTTCGGCGCTCATGCGACCAGCCATTCGGCGGCGGCCTGCGCGGAGACCCGGGAGATGCCGTGCGTGGCGACGTGCGTGGCGCCCGGCGGAGGGGCCGGGACGCCGGTGTCCACGATGATCGCGTCGGGCCGGACGGCCAGCGCCTTGGCCACGGTGTCGCGGACCCAGGGGTGCCGGGCGGCGTCGTGCACCACCAGCACGACCGGCCGCTCGTCGAAGCCGGGCAGCTCGCCGTCGGGGCTCAGCCGGACGCTGCCGGTGTTCGGCAGCAGGGCGGCCAGCGCGGCGGTGACGCCGGTCTGCGTGGCGGGGTCCACGGCCTGGTTGAGCCGGGTGTTGATCTCGACGACCAGCGGCGCCCGGTCGAGCCCGGCGGTCCCGGACGTGGTCAGCGCCCTGCGGGCGGCCCGCAGACCGACGCCCTCGTCGAGGTCGTCGTGCGCTTCGGCCCTGGCGCGGGACTGCCCGTCGTACCAGCCGGACAGCGCGCTCACCCGCTCGGCGGCCTCGGCCAGCCGCTCCTCGGGCAGCCTGCCGTCGCGGACGGCGGCCACCAGCGCGTCGCGCAGCTCGCGCAGCCCGTCCTCGGTGGTCAGGCCGACGCAGATGGCGTCCACGCCGGCGGCGATCGCGCGCACCGCGATCTCGCCGGGGCCGAACATGGCGGCCACCGCCCGCATCTCGATCGCGTCGGTGACGAGCATCCCGTCGAACCCGAGCTCGCCCCTCAGGAGTTCGGTCAGGACGGTACGGCTGAGCGTCGCCGGCATCGACGGATCGAGCGCGGGCACGAGCAGGTGGCCGGACATGATCGAGCGCACCCCGGCGTCGATCGCGGCCTGGAACGGCGGCAGGTCGCGCTCGGCGAGCACCTCGCGCGAGGCGTGCACGGTGGGCAGCGCCAGGTGGGAGTCGGTGACGGTGTCGCCGTGGCCGGGGAAGTGCTTGGCGCAGGCCGCCACGCCCGCGCCCTGCACGCCGCGCAGGTAGGCGACGGTGTGGCGGGCGACCAGCTCCGGTTCCGGGCCGAACGAGCGCACGCCGATGACCGGGTTGGCGGGGTTGGCATTCACGTCGGCGGAGGGCGCGTAGTCGAGCGTGATGTCGAGATCTGCGAGCATCCTGCCGATCTGGCGGCCCACCTGCTCGGTGAGTGTCACGTCGTCCACGACGCCCAGGGCCCGGTTGCCGGGGAAGGAGCTGCCGGCCATGACCTCCAGCCGGGTGACGGTGCCGCCCTCCTCGTCGATGGCGATCACGGTGCCGGGGTGCTCGGCGCGCAGTTCCCGTACGAGCCGGGCGTTGACGACGTTGCGCGCGAACAGCACGACGCCGCCGAGACCCTCTCCCAGCGCGCGGCGCAGCCAGTCGGGGGCGGAGGTCCCCTCGAACCCCGGATGCAGCACCGTCATCGCCAGTCTGCACAGGTCACGGCTCATCGGCATTTTCCTTCACGGTTGTTGATCTGAAGGTAATTTTCTGTCATCGTCGGCCTCGACACAACCACTTCCGAGAGGCCACCCCCCATGCCCAGCAGAAGGACTCTCCTGAAGGGTCTCGCCCTCGCCGCCGCCGCTTCCGCCGTCCCGCTGCCCGCCTTCGCAGAAGCCGGCTACGTGCCGCCGTTACGGCAGATGCGGGGCATGTGGATCGCTTCCGTGGTCAACATCAACTGGCCGTCCAAGCCCGGGCTGAGCGCCGACGAGCAGAAGGCCGAGTACCTCGCCTGGCTGGACGTGGCCGTCCAGAGGAAGCTCAACTCGGTGTTCGTGCAGATCAGGCCGACCGCCGACGCGTTCTGGCCGTCACCGTACGAGCCGTGGTCGCAGTACTTGACCGGCACCCAGGGGCAGGACCCCGGCTACGACCCGCTCGGGTTCGCCGTGGAGGAGACGCACAAGCGCGGCCTGGCCTTCCACGCCTGGTTCAACCCGTACCGCGTCTCGATGCAGGCCGACCCGGCCAAGCTGCACCCCGACCACCCCGGCCGTCAGCACCCCGACTGGATCCTGCCGTTCGGCGGCAAGCTCTACTACAACCCCGGCATGCCCGAGGTCCGCAAGTTCTGCCAGGACGCCATGATGGACGCGGTCACCCGCTACGACATCGACGGCCTGCACTTCGACGACTACTTCTACCCGACCAACACCACGGCCTTCGACGACGCCGAGGAGTTCGCCAAGTACGGCGCAGGCTTCCCCGACCTGGCCTCCTGGCGGCGCAACAACGTCGACCTCATGGTGCAGGAGATGCAGCAGCGCGTGCTGGCCGCCAAGCCGGAGATCGCCTGGGGCATCAGCCCGTCCGGCATCTGGCGCAACAAGGCCACCGACCCGCTCGGCTCGGAGACCAACGGCGGCCAGTCCTACGACAATCTGCACGCCGACACCCGCGGCTGGGTCAAGAAGGGCTGGCTCGACTACATCGCGCCGCAGCTCTACTGGTACATCGGGCAGCCGCCGGCCGACTACTCCAAGCTCGTGCCCTGGTGGTCGGACGTGGCGAGCGGCACGAACACGCTGCTGTGGATCGGGCAGGCCGCGTACAAGGCGGGCGACCCCGCGCAGGCCGCCGAGTGGCAGGTGCCGGGCGAGCTGTCCAGGCATCTCACGCTCAACCGCGAGCACCCCGAGATCGGCGGCGACATCTGGTACAACGCCAACGACGTCAAGGTGGACAGGATCGGCTCCGTCTCCACCGCCGTCAACGACCACTACCAGCGGCCCGCGCTCGCGCCCGTGCTGCCCAGGCTGGCCGGCGGTGAGCCGCCGAGGCGGCCGGTGCTGGCCTACGCCAAGCGCCGCTCCGGCGGGGTCGAGGTGCGGGCGGTGGCCACAGGCAGGGACGAGCCGTTCCTGTTCGCCATCTACCGCTTCGACCGGCACGCCAGCTCCGCGAGCGCCTTCGCCGACGCGCGCAACCTCGTCGCGATCGTGCCAGGTGACCGGCAGATCCGCTGGACCGACCCCGACGGCCAGCGTGGCGACCACTACTACGCCGTGGCGGTGGACCGGGCCAACCGGACCAGCAAGCCGAGCAACGGGTTCCGGGCGATCTGAGGGATGCTGCCCGGATCGAACTGAGTTGAAGTGAGGGCGTGCTACGCCTGCGCGCGTCGCCGGCCGTTTTCCTGACCGGCGACGAGCCCGGCGTACACGCCCTTTCGGACGGTCACCGCTGCTCGAATCCGTGCCGTTTCACCGGCATGGTGGGGGCTCGGGGTCCGGCGCTGCCGGAACCCCTCGCCGTAGCCCCGGTCGCGAACTCAGAATCCCTGTCAGGACGCCCTGCGCCCGGCCGCCGAAGGCTGCTCGGCCGAGTTGCCCGACGACCGCTGTGGCGGGACCACAGGGGTCGGGCGCACCAGACCGAGCGCCACGACCTCGTTGGCCAGCCGGGTGCGCCGGTTGGTGCCCTCCGGGATCCTGAACTTCTGGTAGAGCCGCAGCAGATGCTGCTTCACCGCGGCCTCCGTCACGACCAGGTCGTCGGCGATCTCGCGAGCGGTCGCCGGAGCGACGAACGCCTCGTCCGACAGCGCCGGCCTGCAGAGCGAGGTCAGCACATCGACCTCGCGCCTGGTCAGCTCGGGCGCCGCCGCCCTGCGCAGCTCGACCTCGGGGGTGAAGTCCTCTCGGGGGACTCCACCGATGCGACCCCGTGCCGCGCCAAAGGAGACGACGTCGCCGTCGTCAAGAACCCTCCGGGCGATCGGCCTGCCGTTCACCCGCGTGCCGTTCCTGGACAAGCCCAGGTCCACCACGTACAGGTAGGGTCCTCGTCTGACGAACTCGGCATGGAGTCGAGACACGCTGGGGTCGGTGAGCCGGATGTCTACACCCCGGCCCCTTCCGACCGTCGTGATCTCGGGGCGCAACGGGACCACCTCGCCAGTGTCCTCGATGCGTATGAACGGCCCCTCCACGGCAGTTCCTCCCCAGGTAGCCCGCCGTAACTATTACTACAGCTCCGGCTTACCCAACCGAGGGGATGCGGAATCTCCTTTGCCGAAAGGAGAATCCGTCGTGAAATTGGTCTGGACCTTTGCGGTCGGTTTTGCCTGCTCACGGGTAGACTTCGGGCGAAGATAAGCGGAGGAAACACTCATGGCGGACAAGCCCACGAAAGGTCTGGCCGATGTCGTCGCGGCGTCCACAGCGCTGAGTGACATCGACGGAAAGGCCGGTCGCCTCTTCTACCGTGGATACGACATCCACGACCTGGCCGGCCGCGCGACGTTCGAGGAGACCGCACACCTGCTCCAGCGTGGCAAGCTGCCCACCCGCTCCGACCTCGACGCCTACGGCGCCGAGCTGGCGCGGGGCCGGGAGCTGGGCGCCCTGGTGTCCGCGAACATCGCCGAAATCGCCGAGAAACAGAAACCCATGGAGGCGCTGCGCTCGCTGGTGTCCCTGTCCGGCGCCGACGACCCCGACAAGGACTCCATCGCGCCCGACGCCAACCTGCGCAAGGCGGCCCGGCTGGTCGCCCAGCAGCCGCTGCTCGTCGCCCGCTACCACGCGGCACGCAACGGCACCGACGTGCCGGAGCCCGACCCGTCGCTGAGCATCGCCGCGAACTTCCTGCTCCAGGTCACCGGCCGCACCCCGGGCCCGCGCGAGGTCGAGATCTTCGACGAGTGCCTGGTCCTGCACGCCGACCACACCATGAACGCCTCCACCTTCGCCGCCCGCGTCTGCGCCGCGACCCTGTCGGACATGCACTCCGCCATCGTCGCCGCCATCGGCACCCTCAAGGGCCCGCTGCACGGCGGGGCGAACGAGCAGGTCATGAAGACCCTGGAGTCGCTGTCGCCGGGAGGCGTGGCCCAGGCCGTACGCGACAAGCTCGCCGCCGGCGAGAAGATCATGGGCTTCGGTCACCGCGTCTACAAGACCGAGGACCCGCGCGCCACGCATTTGCGTAGGATGTCGGCGGAGCTGGGCGAATCCAGCGGTGACGACACGTACTACCGGATGTCCAAGGAAATGGAGGAAGTCGTCTTCGAGACCAAGGGTCTCTACCCCAACGTCGACTTCTACGCCGCCTCGGTCTACCACTACCTGGGCATCCCGACCGATCTGTTCACGCCGGTCTTCTCCATCAGCCGCATGGCCGGCTGGACCGCTCACGTGATCGAGCAGCACGCCGACAACAGGCTGATCCGCCCCGACAGTGAGTACATCGGTGAGACCGACCAGAAATGGAAGCCGATAGAAGAACGTTGAGCCACGGGACTGAGAAGCGCGAGAGCTGGGGGCCGTACCCGCTGATCCTGGCGGGTGCGGCCGTCGGCATGCTCGTGGTCTTCGTCGTGAACCCGCGCTGGGGCGGGTTCGTGCTGGGCGCCGTCATCATGGTCGCCGCCGCGCTGCGCTTCGCCGGGTACGGCGGGCAGCTCGCCCTGAGGAGCAAGAAGGTCGACGTCATCACGCTGTCCGTCTTCGGCTTCGTGCTGGTCCTGACCTCGCTCCTGCTTTACAACAACGAGCTGAAGGCGCTCATCCTGTCCCTTTTCGCACCGTGACCTGGCGGTCCGATAGCCTCAACGCATCCATTCATTGAAGGGGAACCATTCGCATGCCCAAGATCAAGGTGGAGGGCCCCGTCGTCGAGCTTGACGGCGACGAGATGACCCGGATCATCTGGCAGTTCATCAAGGACCAGCTGATCCTTCCCTACCTCGACGTCGACCTGAAGTACTACGACCTCGGCATCGAGCACCGGGACGCCACGGACGACCAGGTCACCATCGACGCCGCGAACGCCATCAAGAAGTACGGCGTCGGTGTGAAGTGCGCCACCATCACCCCGGACGAGGCGCGCGTCGAGGAGTTCGGCCTCAAGAAGATGTGGAAGTCCCCCAACGGGACCATCCGCAACATCCTCGGCGGCGTGATCTTCCGCGAGCCGATCATCATGTCGAACGTGCCGCGGCTCGTGCCCGGCTGGACCAAGCCGATCGTCGTCGGCCGTCACGCCTTCGGCGACCAGTACCGCGCGACGGACCTGAAGATCCCCGGCGAGGGCACGCTGACCCTGACGTACACCCCCAAGGACGGCTCCGAGCCGATCGAGCTCGACGTGTACGACTTCCCCGGCAGCGGCATCGCGATGGCGATGTACAACCTGGACGAGTCGATCCGCGACTTCGCCCGCGCGTCGATGCGTTACGGCCTCAACCGCGGCTACCCGGTCTACCTCTCCACGAAGAACACGATCCTCAAGGCCTACGACGGCCGCTTCAAGGACATCTTCGCCGAGGTCTTCGAGACCGAGTTCAAGGACGAGTTCGACAAGGCCGGCCTGACCTACGAGCACCGCCTCATCGACGACATGGTCGCCGCGGCGCTGAAGTGGGAGGGCGGCTACGTCTGGGCCGCGAAGAACTACGACGGCGACGTCCAGTCCGACACGGTCGCCCAGGGCTTCGGCTCGCTCGGCCTGATGACCTCGGTCCTGATGACCCCCGACGGCCAGACCGTCGAGGCCGAGGCCGCGCACGGCACCGTGACCCGCCACTACCGCCAGCACCAGCAGGGCAACCCCACCTCCACGAACCCGATCGCCTCGATCTTCGCGTGGACCCGTGGCCTGGCCCACCGCGGCAAGCTCGACAACACCCCCGCGGTGACCGAGTTCGCCAACACGCTGGAGCAGGTCTGCGTCGAGACGGTCGAGGGCGGTCAGATGACCAAGGACCTCGCGCTGCTCGTCGGCGGCGACGCCAAGTGGCTCACCACTCAGGACTTCCTGGCGGCTCTCGACGAGAACCTCAAGAAGAAGATGTCGGCCTAAGCGCCGTCAAAAACGACCTCTACCTGCGGTTACGCCGCATGGTAGAGGTCGTTTCACTGTCTGCCGCCGCTTCACGCGCAGTCGGCTTTTTGGGGGTTTCCCACAAATGCAGCCCCGCAGCGTGCGCTGTGTACGACATGGGCGTCAGCGGCAGGAAGACGGAAGAGTTGATACTGCACGGGGCTGTCGTGCCGCAGGGCGCGCATTCGTTGGTCTACAGGAGGGCTCGGTCGGGTGTTCAATCGTGTCGCCATCGTCAATCGTGGTGAGGCCGCCATGCGCCTCATCCACGCCGTACGGGACCTCGCCGCGGAGACCGGGACACGGATGGAGACCGTCGCCCTGTACACCGACGTCGACCGTACGGCCACCTTCGTCCGCGAGGCGGACCTGTCCTACGACCTGGGTCCGGCCTCGGCGCGCCCCTACCTCGACCTGAAGGCGCTGGAGCGCGCCCTGGTGGAGACGGGGGCCGACGCCGCGTGGGTCGGGTGGGGCTTCGTGGCCGAGGATCCGGCGTTCGCGGAGCTGTGCGACAGGATCGGCGTCACCTTCGTCGGGCCGAGCCCCGACGCCATGCGCAAGCTCGGCGACAAGATCGGCGCGAAGCTGATCGCCGAGGAGGTCGGCGTGCCGGTCGCGCCGTGGAGCCGCGGCGCGGTGGAGAGCCTGGAGGCCGCCCGCACGGTCGCGGCGCAGATCGGGTACCCGCTGATGCTGAAGGCCACCGCGGGCGGCGGCGGGCGCGGCATCCGCGTGATCCATGACGAGGCCGAGCTGGACGACGCCTACGAGCGCACCAGCCAGGAGGCCGCGCGGGCGTTCGGCAGCGGCGTGGTGTTCCTGGAGCGGCTGGTGACCGGCGCCAGGCACGTCGAGGTGCAGGTGATCGCCGACGGCCAGGGCACCGCGTGGGCGCTGGGCGTGCGCGACTGCTCGGTGCAGCGGCGCAACCAGAAGGTCATCGAGGAGTCGGCGTCGCCGGTGCTCGCCCCCGAGCAGGCGGCCGAGCTGAAGGCGTCGGCCGAGCGGCTGGCCGTGGCGGTCGGCTACCGGGGCGCGGCCACCGTCGAGTTCCTCTACCACCCGGGCGACCGGATGTTCGCCTTCCTGGAGGTCAACACCCGGCTGCAGGTCGAGCACCCGATCACCGAGGCCACCACCGGGTTCGACCTGGTCAAGGCGCAGCTCCACGTGGCCTCAGGCGGCAGGCTCGAAGGGCAGCCGCCTGCGGAGCGCGGGCACGCCATCGAGGCCCGGCTGAACGCCGAGGACCCCGACCGCGACTTCGCGCCGTCCCCGGGCCGCATCGCGCGGCTCGACCTGCCCGCGGGGCCCGGCATCCGGGTCGACACGGGCGTCAGCGCGGGCGACACGATCCCCGCCGACTTCGACTCCATGATCGCGAAGATCATCGCCTACGGCCGCGATCGCGAGGAGGCCCTCGGCAGGCTGCGCCGGGCGATGGCCCGCACCTCGGTGATCATCGAGGGCGGCGCCACCAACAAGAGCTTCGTGCTCGACCTGCTCGACCAGCCCGAGGTGATCGACGCCAGCGCCGACACCGGCTGGATCGACCGCGTCCGCGGCGAGGGCAGGCTCGTCTCCCACCGCCACTCCGGCGTCGCGCTGGCCGCCGCCGCGATCGAGGCGTACGAGGAGGAGGAGCGCGCCGAGCGGCAGCGGCTGCTGGCCACCGCGTTCGGCGGGCGCCCGCAGGTGCAGCACAAGAGCAGCCGCCCGCTGGACCTCAAGCTGCGCGGCGCGGGCTACCGCGTGCGCGTCGCCCGCGTCGGCGCGCACCGCTTCCGCGTCGCCGTCGAGGCGGGCGGCGAGCTGCGCACCGCCGACGTCGAGCTCGACCGCTTCGACCGCTACACCGGGCAGATCGTCGTCAACGGCAGCCGCTACCGCCTGCTCATCGGCACCCACGGGGCCACCCACCTGATCGAGGTGGACGGCGTGGCGCACCGCGTCAGCCGCGACGAGGGCGGCGTCGTCCGCTCGCCCGCGCCCGCGCTGGTCGTCGCCACGCCGCTGCAGGTCGGCGCCGAGGTCGAGGCGGGCGCTCCGGTGCTGGTGCTGGAGTCCATGAAGATGGAGACGGTGCTGCGGGCGCCGTTCAAGGCCAGGCTGAAGGAGATCGCCGTCTCCGTGGGCAGCCAGGTCGAGACCGGCGCGCCGCTGCTGCGGCTGGAGCCGCTCGCCGACGACGCCGCGGCCGACGAGGTCGCGGCGGCGGGCGCCGTCGAGCTGGACCTGCCGGTGGCGCCCGAGACCGTCCCGGCGATCGAGCGCGCCAGGCGCGGCCAGGACGGCCTGCGCAGCCTCCTGCTGGGCTACGACCTCGACCCGCACGACGAGCGCCGCGTGCTCGACGACTACCTCGCCGCCCGCCGTACCCTCATCGAGGACGGCCACCGGCCGCTGGCCGAGGAGCTGGAGCTGTTCGAGGTCTTCGCCGACCTGGCGGAGCTGAGCCGCAACCGGCCCGCCGGTGAGGACGGCGACGAGCACGTGCACAGCCCGCGCGAGTACTTCCACACCTACCTGCAGAGCCTCGACGTCGAGCGGGCCGGGCTGCCCGCCACCTTCCAGGCCAGGCTGGCCAAGGCGCTGCGCCACTACGGCGTCACCGAGCTGGAGCGCACCGGCGAGCTGGAAGGCGCCGTGTTCCGGATCTTCCTGGCCCAGCAGCGCGCGTCCGCCGACGCCGCGGTGCTGGTCAGCCTGCTGCGCTCCTGGCTGCGCGAGCCGCCGCCCGACGAGGCGCTGCGCGAGCCCGCCGGCCTGGTGCTGGAGCGGCTGCTGGCCGCGACGCAGGTCCGCTTCCCCGTCATCTCCGACCTCGCGCGCGGCGTGGTGTTCGCCTGGTTCGGCCAGCCGCTGCTGCGCCGCAACCGCGCCCGCGTCTACGCCGGCGTCCGCAAGCACCTGCGCCACCTCGACGCGCACCCCGACGCGCCCGACCGCGCCGAGCGCGTCGCCGAGATGGTCCGCAGCACCGAGCCGCTGGTGCGGCTGCTCGGCCAGCGCCTGGTCCGCGAGAACCTCGACAACGCCGTCATGCTGGAGGTGCTGACCCGGCGGTACTACGGCAACAAGCCGCTCATCGCCGTGCGCACCAGCGAGGTCGCGGGCTGCACGTTCCTGATCGCCGAGCGCGCGGGCTCCTGCGTCGTCTCCTCCGCCGTCGCCTTCGACGCCCTGGGCGGCGCGCTGCGCGGCCTGGCGGAGCTGACCGGCGCCCGCGAGGACGTCGTGGACGCCGACATCTACCTCGTCTGGGAGGGCCAGCCCGAGGACCCGGACGCGGCGGCGGCGGCCCTGCACGAGGTCATCGCCGCGCACCCGCTGCCCGAGCAGGTCCGCAGGATCACCACCACCGTCGCGGGTCGCGGCGGGGCGGTCATGCACCACCACTTCACCTTCCGCCCGTCGCCCGAGGGCATGGCGGAGGAGCGGCTGATCCGCGGCCTGCACCCGTACATCGCCGAGCGCATGCAGCTGGAGCGGCTGAACAAGTTCGACCTCACCCGGCTCCCGTCGTCGGACGAGGAGGTCTACCTCTTCCAGTGCGTGGCCAGGGAGAACCCGTCCGACGACAGGCTCATCGCCTTCGCGCAGGTCCGCGACCTGACCGAGCTGCGCGAGCACGACGGCAGGCTCGTCGCGCTGCCCACGGCCGAAGACATCATCGCCGCCTGCGTCGACTCCATCCGCCGCGCCCAGGCCCGCAGGCCGTCCAAGAAGCGGCTCAACACCAACCGGATCGTGATCTACGTCTGGCCGCCCAGCAACCTCACCCGCGCCGAGATGGAGATGCTCGCCAGGCGCGTCCTGCCGACCACGGCGGGCGCGGGCCTGGAGGAGACGCTGTTCATCGCGCGCCAGCGCGACCCGGAGACCGGCGCGCTGACCAAGGTCGCCGTGCGCATCTCCCTCGACGCCACCGGCGCGCCCAAGCTGACGATCAGCCAGCCGTCGGACGAGCCGATCGAGCCGCTCGACGACTACCGGCAGAAGGTGCTGCGCGCGAGCAGCCGCAACACCGTCTACCCGTACGAGCTGACCGGCGTGCTCGGCGACTTCGCCGAGCACGACCTCGACGCCGACCACGCGCTGGTGCCGGTCGATCGGCCCAAGGGCCGCAACACCGCGGCGCTCGTCGCCGGCGTGGTCACCACCCGGACCAGGCGCCACCCCGAGGGCATCACCAGGGTCGTGCTGCTCGGCGACCCGACCAAGTCGCTCGGCGCGCTGTCGGAGCCCGAGTGCCGCCGCGTGATCGCCGCGCTCGACCTGGCCGAGCGGATGCGGGTGCCGCTGGAGTGGTACGCGCTGTCGGCCGGCGCCCGGATCTCCATGGAGTCCGGCACCGAGAACATGGACTGGGTGGCCGCCGCGCTCAAGCGCATCGTGGAATTCACCCAGGACGGCGGTGAGATCAACATCGTGGTCGCGGGCATCAACGTCGGCGCGCAGCCGTACTGGAACGCCGAGGCGACGATGCTCATGCACACCAAGGGCATCCTCGTCATGACGCCCGACTCGGCGATGGTGCTCACCGGCAAGCAGTCGCTCGACTTCTCCGGCGGTGTCTCGGCCGAGGACAACTTCGGCATCGGCGGCTACGACCGCGTGATGGGCCCGAACGGGCAGGCCCAGTACTGGGCGCCGAACCTGTCCGCCGCCCGCGACGTGCTCATGTCGCACTACGACCACACCTACGTCGCCCCCGGCGAGCAGGGGCCGCGACGGGCCAGGACCAACGATCCCGTCGACCGTGACGTCTCCGACTTCCCGCACGTCGTGGAGGGCAGCGACTTCACCACGGTCGGCGAGATCTTCTCCAGCACGGCCAACCCCGACCGCAAGAAGCCGTTCGACATCCGCACGGTCATGCGGGCGCTGTCCGACCAGGACCACCCGGTGCTGGAGCGCTGGGCGGGCATGGCCGACGCGGAGACCGCGGTGGTGCAGGACGTGCACCTCGGCGGCATGCCGGTGTGCCTGCTCGGCATCGAGTCGCGCTCGGTGCAGAGGCGCGGCTTCCCTCCCACGGACGGCCCCGACACCTACACCGCGGGCACGCTGTTCCCGCGCTCGTCGAAGAAGGCCGCGCGGGCGATCAACGCGGCCAGCGGCAACCGGCCGCTGGTGGTGCTGGCCAACCTGTCCGGCTTCGACGGCTCGCCGGAGTCGATGCGCAAGCTGCAGCTCGAGTACGGCGCCGAGATCGGCCGGGCGATCGTGAACTTCCGCGGGCCCATCGTGTTCTGCGTCATCTCGCGGTACCACGGTGGCGCGTTCGTGGTGTTCTCCAAGGCGCTCAACCCGAACATGACCGTGCTGGCGCTGGAGGGCTCGTTCGCCTCCGTGCTCGGCGGCGCCCCCGCCGCCGCGGTCGTCTTCTCCGGTGAGGTCAACGCCAGGACCGCGGGCGACGCGCGCGTACAGGAGCTGGAGGCGCGCGTGGCCGCCGCCGCCGGCGCCGATCGCGCCGCGCTGACCGCCGAGCTGGACGAGCTGCGCGCGTCCGTACGGGCGGAGAAGCTCGGCGAGGTGGCCGCGGAGTTCGATCGGGTGCACAACATCCGGCGCGCGGTCGAGGTCGGCTCCGTGGACGCCGTCATCAGCGCGGCCGAGCTGCGCCCGCGCGTCATCGAGGCCATCGAGGCGCGCCTGAAGTAGTGACCCCGCAGGACGAGGGCCGCCCCTGTGCGGCCCTTTTCCATGTCTTGACGCGTACGGCGGCGTGGCGCTGTTGATCACGTGGGTATGAGGCAGCTCAAGACAGTCGTACGCGTTTCGGGGGGTTCGGATGCGACTGAGAATGTTGAGTGGGCTGGGGGCGCTCACCGCCGCCGCGATCCTGACCGGCTGCGACTCTCAGCCGGACACCACCAAGCTGGCCGAGACCAAGGTGGACGCCGCCGCCAAGCTCAAGGCGACCAAGGCGGCCAAGGTCAAGAAAGCCGCCCAGGTACGGGCGAACGAGCTCGGCCAGATCCCGGTGCTGATGTTCCACCGGATCGTGCCCAAGCCGCAGACGACGGACGACAGGTCGCCACAGCAGTTCAAGGCCGACCTGGAGCGCCTGGTGCGGGAGGACTACGTGCCGATCACCGCCGCCGAGATGGTGGCCGGCAAGATCGACATCCCGGCGGGCAAGCACCCGGTGGTGCTGACCTTCGACGACTCCTCGCCCTCACAGCTCACGCTGAACCAGATGGGCGAGCCGCAGAAGGACACCGCCGTAGCGATCATGAAGGAGGTCGCCGACGCGCACCCGGGCTGGAAGCCCAAGGGCACCTTCTACGTGACGCGCGACATGTTCGGCAAGACCGTCCGCGAGGAGCAGGCGCAGATGCTGCTCTGGCTCAAGGACAACGGCCACGAGATCGGCAACCACACCAGCGACCACCTCAACCTGCGTGGCCGCTCGCACAAGGAGGTCGAGGACCAGATCGGCAAGATCGCCGCGCAGATCAACGCCTTGTCCTACACCAAGCCCACCACCATCGCCCTGCCGTACGGCAACCAGCCGAACAAGAAGGACTGGGCGATGCGCGGCAAGCTGTACAACCACCAGGGCGCCTTCCTGGCCGGGTACACGCCCGCGCCCGCGCCGTTCAGCAAGTCCTACGACGCGGCCGGGATTCCGCGGATCAAGGCCATGGACAAGAAGGGCGACTGCGCGCAGTTCTGCTCGCACGCGTGGCTCGACTGGCTCAAGAAGAACCCGGACATGCGGTACACCTCGGACGGGGATCCGCGTACGGTGGCCTATCCGAAGTACAAGGCGCCGTACCTGCGCAAGTCCTTCACCACCTGGAGCCTGCCCTACTGAGGAGGACGCGGCGCGCCGACGACGGTCTCCTCGTCGGGCGGCAGCCCGGGCAGGCGCCGCAGCCCGCCGGAGGCGGCGCTGACGAGGAACCAGCCGAGATGGTCGGCGCCTTCGGCGCTGTGCATCTTCAGGAGGATCTCGTCGTTACCGCGCCACTGCATGACGGTCGACTTGGTGGCGCCGCCGAGACCGGGGAGCACGAGTCGCCTGGTCACGCGGCGGGTGGCGGCGTCACGGAACTCCAGGGTGCCGTTCCTGGACGCCTCGTCGTTCACGCCGGCGTCGCGCTTGCCGTCGGGTGAGGCGTCGTAGCCCCACTCCTCCTTGGGTTTGGGGCGCGGCGTGCTCCTGCCGGTGGTGAAGTCGGTGCGCAGGCCCTTGGCGCCGTACCAGACGGTGAAGGTGCCGCCGTCGGCCAGGATCGACGTCTTCGTCATCTCGTCCGGGGTCAGGACGGGCGAGAGGTGGCGCTTGAGCTTCTTGCGCAGGTCGACGCCGACGAAGCGGCGCTCGACGGCGCTCAGGTAGGCCACGCGACGGCCGTCCGCGCTGACGGCCATGGCCACCGAGCGCCACGCCCCCGGCCCCGTGCTGACCCCCGACACGGCGTCGGGGATGACGTTGCCGGACCGGCACTCGTCCAGGTCGCAGAACTTGCCGCCCAGCTCGCCCGCGTGGACGCCTTCCTTGGCGATCAGGTGGAGCTGCCAGCCCACGCACGTGGCCGTGCCGGGGGACGGCCAGGCTTCGAGGTCGGCGTTGCAGCCGTCCTTCTTGGGCAGCGCGTACTGGACGACGAACTCCGTGCGCGGATGGTCCCAGGGGCCGAGCGTGGGGCTGGGGGTGGTGGGCCCCGCGACGGCGGTGGTGGACGGGGTGCTGCACGAGGTGAGGGCCATGGCGAGGAGAGCCACTGCCACCGTGCTGGATCGGCGCATGCTGGAGCGCTCCGCTCATGAGAGGGGAGGCCAGAGTAGCGATCTTGAGATCTGGGACGCCAGGTTGGAATCAGGGTTTCCTGATGAACGTGATCCCCGCGCGGTGCAGCCGGTCGATGAGGGGCTGCCCCATGGCCGAGGCCGTGGTGAGCTGCCCCGCCCGCTCAGGCACGTCGTCGAAGGCCAGGCACAGCGCCGACTCCGCGAGCATCTTGGCCGTCTCGTCGTAGCCGGGGTCGCCCCCCGACACCTCCGTGACCACGCGCTCGCCCCCGCCCTCGCCCAGGAACGTGACCTTGAACCAGCTCCTGGCCCGCCGCGCGGGTGACGGCCCCTCGCCGGGGCGTACCCGGCCCCGCATCCAGCGGCGCGCGGGCGGGAGCTGGGCGAGGGCGGCGAAGGCGCCCGCGCCCGCCACCGTGGCCAGCGCCTTCGGCAGGGTGCGGACGGCGTAGTGCTGGCGGTAGGTGAAGTCGGGCCCGTAGCGGTCGAGCAGGCGGGCGGAGTAGCCGACGATGTGCGGGTCGATGCTGGGCATGGGCAGCGCCCAGCCGCCCACGTAACGCAGGCCGCCCGGCAGCGAGCTGACCCGGCGGCCCTTGGGCCTGGGCTCGGCGGAGCGGCGCTGGGCGCCCTGGGCCACGGCCTGGCGGGCGCGGCCCATGACGGTCAGCACACTGGCCGCCGTGCCGCCCGACGGGCGCCCGTTGACCCGCAGGAAGCCGCTGACCTTGAGCGGCTCGCCCTCGGGAAGCTCGCCGACCGTGTAGAGGACGCCGAGGTCGAACGGGATGGAGTCGAAGCCGCAGGCGTGCACCAGCTTGGCGCCGCTCCCGACGGCCCGCTCGTGGTAGTGCACGTAGACGCGGTCCACGAACTCCTGCTCGCCCGTGAGGTCGAGGTAGTGCGTGCCGGCGTCGGCGCAGGCGGCGACGAGAGGCTCGCCGTGCAGCACGTACGGGCCGACCGTGGTGGCCAGCACGCGCGTCTGGCGGGCGAGCGCGGCGAGCGAGGCCGCGTCGGTGGCGTCGGCGGTCAGGACCGGCACGTCGAGCCCGAGGCGCTCCAGCTTGGCCCTGTCGCGTCCGGCCAGCGCCCAGCGGGTGCCTGGGCCGGCGGCCCTGGCGAGGTAGGCGGCCGTCAGCGCGCCGGTGAACCCGCTGGCGCCGAACAGCACGATGTCATAGGGGCGATCCATGATCCCGAGGCTTCCCCGAACGGGGTGCGGACGCAAGATGCCGCACGAAAGACACGAAGCCGTGATGTAGCCAAACCTTAACCGATCCCTCAGAAGTAGCCGAGCGTCGTAAAGTTTGCGTCGATGGGGTTCTGTACACGTGGGGATGACGAATGCCGCAAATTTCGCCGCTGGTCGCCGGCGATCCCACCGAGCTGGGGTCCTTCCGGCTGTCCGGGCGGGTCGGCGAAGGCGGCCAGGGCATCGTCTACCTGGGCGTCAACGACCAGGGTGAGCGGGCCGCGATCAAGCTGCTGCACGTCAAGTTCAGCGGCGACACCATCGCCAGGTCGCGCTTCGCCAGGGAGCTGAAGGCGGCGCAGCGGGTGGCGTCGTTCTGCACCGCCCGGGTGATGGAGGCCGACCTCGACGGCAACACGCCGTACATCGCCAGCGAGTACATCGACGGCCGGCCGCTGCGGGAGGTCGTCGAGGCCGACGGGCCGCTGACCGGCACGGTGCTCGACCGGCTGGCCATCGGCACCGCCACCGCGCTCACCGCGATCCACCACGCCTCGATCGTGCACCGCGACTTCAAGCCCGACAACGTGCTGATCGCCGCCGACGGGCCGCGCGTGGTCGACTTCGGCATCGCCCGCATCATCGACTCCACCGGCACGATCACCAGCCGCGCCATCGGCACCCCCGCCTACATGGCGCCCGAGCAGATCGCCGGCGACGACATCGGGCCGTTCACGGACGTCTTCTCGTGGGGAGCCACCATCGCCTTCGCGGCGACGGGGAAGGTGGCCTTCGAGGGCAAGTCCATCGCGACCGTGCTCAACCGCATCCTCAACCACGAGGTGGACGTGCAGATGCTGCACGAGCCGCTGCGGGGCGTGGTGCGCGAGGCGCTGGCCAAGTCGCCCGCCGAGCGGCCGTCGGCCGACCAGATCCTGCTGCGGCTGCTGGGGCAGTCGTCCACGGTGGGGGCGTCCACGGCGGTGCTCGCCAGGGGTGTCGAGGTGGCCAGTGACGACACCATGCCGTTCATCAGGGTGTCGGCCGGGTCGATCACCGACCAGCCGGGGCACAAGGGCTCCGTGGTGCCGCCGTCCCCGCACACAGGCCCTTCCCCCGATCCCCACCCTTCCCCTGCGCCCGGACCGCACACGGGTGCCTCGCCGGTGCGGTCGGCGCCGACCGACGCCTCGGGTGCGGCGCCGCAGGATCCCGCGGGGCAGCAGCCCGCCATGACAGCGCAGTCGGGCGGCCACACGGCCACGGCGCCGCCGGAGACGGGCGGGCCTGGGCATCCGTACCCGATGCCCGAGCAGCCCGTCGTCCCGCCGGGGCGCGGGCGGCCGAAGGTGTGGCTGGCGCTGGCCACCGCGATCGTGCTGATCGCCGCCGCGGCGATCGCGCTGGTGCTGAACGGAGGCCTGTCGAGACTGACCTTCCTGAACGACTCAGGCCCCGAGGAGACCTCCGGCCCCAAGTCGGGCACCGGCTACTCCACGGTGGCGGACAAGGTGGCGCAGACCGGGAAGATCGTGATCGGCGTCAAGGGCGACCTGCCGGGCGTCGCGCTGCAGAACGGCGACCTGTTCCAGGGCTTCGACATCGACATCGCCCAGCGGATCGCGACGGAGCTGGGCGCGAAGCAGACGACGTTCGTCCGGGTCGGCAGGGACGACCGCGCGCCCGCCCTGGCCGAGGGCCGGGTGGACCTGGTGGTGGCCACGTACTCGATCGACCAGGGCGACACGCAGTTCGCGGGCCCGTACTACCTGGCGCACCAGGACATCCTGGTGCGCGCGGGCGCGGACATCGACGAGATCGGCGACCTGAAGGGCAAGCGGATCTGCGCGCCCAACAGCCCGTCGGTCGGCGCGGTGCAGGACCGGGTGAAGGTGCAGCCGGTCATGGCCAGCGACTACGCCGCCTGCATGGACCTGCTCAGGACCGGCAAGGTGGACGGGGTGCCGGGCGACGACCTGATCCTGGCCGGGTTCGCGGCCAGGGAGAACATGCGCTACAAGATCCTCGGCGCGAAGCTGACCAACGAGCGCTACGGGGTGGGCATCAGGAACGGCGACGTGCGCACCTGCCAGGCGGTGCAGGCGCTGATCGCCGACTTCTACGCCAAGGGCTACATCCAGCAGCTTCTGACCAGGTACTTCGAGAAGGTGGAGTTCGACGCGGAGCTGAAGGTGCCCGCGATGGAAACCTGCTGATGACGAGCGGGTAACATCCCAGGCGTCAACGAATCGTGCTGGGAGTTAGGGGAAGGCCATGGCGTCGTCAGCCACTGTGCCCGTCAAGGTGACCGTCACCGGAGCCGCCGGCCAGATCGGCTACGCATTGCTGTTCCGCATCGCGTCGGGGCAGCTTCTCGGCGCCGACGTGCCGGTCAAGCTCAGCCTGCTCGAGGTCCCGCAGGCGGTCAAGGCCGCCGAGGGCACCGCGATGGAGCTGGACGACTGCGCGTTCCCGCTGCTGTCCGGCATCGAGATCACCGACGACCCGAACGTCGCCTTCGACGGCGCCAACGTCGGCCTGCTGGTCGGCGCCATGCCGCGTAAGGCCGGCATGGAGCGCGGCGACCTGCTCGGCGCCAACGGCGGCATCTTCGGCCCGCAGGGCAAGGCCATCAACGACCACGCCGCCGACGACGTCAAGATCCTGGTCGTGGGCAACCCGGCCAACACCAACGCGCTGATCGCCCAGCAGAACGCGCCCGACGTGCCGGCCGACCGCTTCACCGCGATGACCAGGCTCGACCACAACCGCGCGCTGTCGCAGCTCGCCGCCAAGCTGCAGGTCCCGGTCTCCGAGATCAGGAACATGACGATCTGGGGCAACCACTCCGCCACGCAGTACCCGGACCTGTTCCACGCCGAGGTGGGCGGCAAGGTCGCGGCCGAGCAGGTCGAGCCCGGGTGGCTGAAGGACACGTTCATCCCGACGGTGGCCAAGCGCGGCGCCGCCATCATCGAGGCCCGTGGCGCGTCCTCGGCCGCCTCGGCCGCCAACGCCGCGATCGACCACGTCTACGACTGGGTCAACGGCACCGAGTGGACCTCGGCCGCGGTGGTCTCCGACGGCTCGTACGGCGTGCCGGAGGGCCTCATCTCGTCGTTCCCGGTGCGTGCGGCGGGCGGCAGGTTCGAGATCATCCAGGGCCTGGAGATCGACGCCTTCTCCCGCGAGCGCATCGACGCCAGCGTGGCCGAGCTGGCCGAGGAGCGCCAGGCGGTCAAGGAGCTGGGCCTCATCTGAGCTGCTCACTCGGAACGCGCGCCCTCGTCCGGGGGCGCGCGTTCGGTGTTTCTACGGCGGCACCACTTCGGGGCAGGACGCCGGTCCGGTGGCCGGAGCGGGCGGCGGGGTGGCGAAGATGACGCCTGCCGCGGCCAGGGCGCTGCAGACCACGATGAGGGCACCGAAGATCAGCTTCGTGACCCTTGGTGAAAAGCTCCTCACATTTCGGTATCACAGCACACATTCCCGCTCCGTATGGTCATTTCCCAGAAAGCGCTCCCCAGGCGTCGGAGACGATGTCGCGCAGCGCCGCCCGCTCGGGCTTCCAGCCCAGCTCGCGCTGGATCCTGGCGGACGAGGCCACCAGCACCGCCGGATCGCCCGGCCGCCGGTCGCCGACCACGGCGGGGATCTCGTGCCCGGTGACCTCGCGGCAGACCGAGATCACCTCCTGCACGGAGAAGCCGGCGCCGCTGCCCAGGTTGTAGACCCGGTGCTCGCCGGGCGTGACCGCGTCCAGCGCCAGCAGGTGGGCCTTGGCCAGGTCGCAGACGTGGATGTAGTCGCGCACGCAGGTGCCGTCGGCCGTGGGGTAGTCGGTGCCGAACACGCTGACCGACTCGCGCTCGCCGGTCGCCACCTTCAGCACGTTCGGGATGAGGTGGGTCTCGACCGCGTGCCGCTCGCGGAAGCGCCCGTAGGCGCCGGCCACGTTGAAGTAGCGCAGGCTCACCGCGCCCAGCCCGCGCTGCCGGGCGTAGGCGCTCAGCGCGGTGTCCACGGCCAGCTTCGAGGCGCCGTACGGGTTGGTCGGGCGCGTCGGGTCGCCCTCCTCGATCGGCGAGCGCTCGGGCTCCCCGTACGTGGCCGCCGTCGAGGAGAACACGATCCGCCCCACGCCATGGTCGCGCATGGCGTCGAGCAGCCCCAGCGTCCCGCCCAGGTTGTTGGCCCAGTAGAGGCCCGGCTGCTGCACCGACTCGCCCACCAGCGACTTGGCCGCGAAGTGCAGCACCGCCTCCACGCCGTCGAGCGCCTGCCCTGCCTCGGTGATGTCGGCACGGACGAAACGGGCGCCCTCCGGCACGGCGTCCTCATGCCCCGTTGACAGGTCGTCGAGTACGGTCACCTCGTGCCCGGCCTCGATGAGCTGCGCGGCGACCACACTGCCGACGTATCCGGCTCCTCCGGTGACCAGTAGCCGCATGTGTACTCCTGTTCATATATGTTTGATTTTGTAAGGCTTGCCGTTCAGCATACGCGGGAAAGCCGACGAGTACGCTGCCAACCACCATGTTTGACACCGTCGCGGCCAACATCGCCCTGGTCCTGTTGTTCATCCTGATCGGGGGCTTCTTCGCCGCCGCAGAAATCGCCATGGTCTCCCTGCGCGACAGCCAGGTCCGCAAACTCTCGCAACGCGGACGTCGCGGTGAACGGGTGGCCAAGCTGGCCCGTGATCCCAACAGATTCCTGTCAGCCGTCCAGATCGGCGTGACCGTGGCCACCATGCTGTCGGCCGCGTTCGGCGCCGACCGGCTCGCGGCGCAGCTCGTGCCCGCGCTGGAGGGCTGGGGCGTGCCGGCGGCCGTGGCGCCCGTGCTCGCCCTGGTGCTGGTCACGCTGGCCATCTCGTACGTGTCGCTGGTGCTCGGGGAGCTGGCGCCCAAGCGGCTGGCGCTGCAACGGGCCGAGGGCCTGTCGCTGTACGTGGCGCCGTTCCTGGACCGCATCGCCGCCCTGTCGCGCCCGATCATCTGGACGCTGTCCAAGTCCACCGACGGCGTGGTGAAGCTGCTCGGCGGCAACCCGGGCGCCGACAGGGAGGAGGTCACCACCGAGGAGCTGCGCGACATGGTGGTGGGCCACACCGACCTGACCGCCGACGAGCGCAAGCTCATCGCCGAGGTGTTCGCGGCGGGCAAGCGGCAGCTCAGGGAGGTGATGCTGCCGCGCACCGAGGTCGAGTTCATGGAGGCCGACACGCCGCTGAGCGAGGCGGCCAGGCTGGCCGCCACGCTGCCGCACTCGCGCTTCCCCGTCTACCGCGACACCTACGACGAGGTCATCGGGTTCGTGCACGTCCGCGACCTGCTGGACCCCGAGCTGACCGGGCGCACCGAGCCGATCAGCGCGCTGGTGCCGATCAGGGCCGCCAAGTTCGTGCCCGCCTCCAAGCGCCTGCTCACCACGCTGAACGAGATGCGCGACGAGGGCCAGCACCTGGCCATCGTGGTGGACGAGTACGGCGGCACCGCCGGCATCGTCACCATGGAGGACTTGGTCGAGGAGCTGATCGGCGACATCAGGGACGAGTACGACGTCGAGGAGGACGTCGTGATCCTGCCCGCCGGAGAGATCGAGATCGACGGCCTGACGAACCTCAACGACTTCGCCACCGAGTCCGGCATCCGCCTGCCGGACGGCCCGTACGAGACGCTGGCCGGCTTCGTCATGGCGATGCTGGGCCACGTGCCGGCGGTCGGGGAGCGGGTGGAGTTCTCCGGCTTCGAGCTGACGGTCACCGAGCTGGACGGGCGGCGTATCGCCCGGGTGAGAGTGAAACGCCGAGCGGTCGTCGAGTCGCCCCCTGAGCAGGATTCCTGACACAATGGCCTGCTATGGCCAGACCTCGTGTACTCTCCGGCATCCAGCCCACCGCGGACTCCTTCCACCTGGGCAATTACCTGGGTGCGGTCCGCCAGTGGGTCACCATGCAGGAGACCCACGACGCCTTCTACTGCGTGGTGGACCTTCACGCGATCACCGTGCCGACGGAGGCCGACGCGCTGCGCCGGCGCAGCCGCGTGGCCGCCGCGCAGTTGTTCGCCGCCGGGCTCGACCCGGAGCGTTCCACCGTCTTCGTGCAGTCGCACGTGCGCGAGCACACCGAGCTGGCCTGGGTGCTGATCTGTCTCACCGGCATGGGCGAGGCCGGCCGGATGACGCAGTTCAAGGACAAGTCGGCCAAGTTCGGGGAGAGCGCGGCCAGCGTGGGCCTGTTCACCTACCCGATCCTCCAGGCCGCCGACATCCTGCTCTACCAGGCCAACCTGGTGCCGGTCGGCGCCGACCAGAAGCAGCACCTGGAGCTCACCCGCGACCTGGGCCAGCGCTTCAACCACCGCTTCGGTGACACCTTCACGCTGCCGGACCCGTACATCCTCAAGGAGGTCGAGAAGATCACCGACCTTCAGGACCCGACGGCGAAGATGTCGAAGTCGTCCTCCAGCCCCGCGGGCATCCTCGACGTGCTGGAGCAGCCGGGGCCGCTGCGCAAGAAGGTCATGCGGGCGGTCACCGACACGGGCTCCGAGGTGCTGTTCGACGAGGCGAACAAGCCGGGCATCTCCAACCTGCTGCGCATCCAGTCGGCGCTGACCGGCACGCCCATCCCCGAGCTGGTCGCCCGCTACGAGGGGCAGGGGTACGGCACGTTCAAGAAGGACGTGGCGGAGGCGGTGCTGGAGACGTTCGCGCCGATCAGGGAGCGTACGGAGAAGCTGCTGGCCGACGAGAAGGAGCTCGACCGCATGCTGGCCATCGGCGCCGAGCGGGCTTCGGCGGTGGCCAGGCAGACCATGGAGCAGGTCCGCGAGAGGGTGGGCTTCCTGCCCAAGCTGTAGATCTTCCGGAGGGGCCGGGCTGTGACAGCCCGGCCCTTTTTCGTGCCCGGAGAAGTACGACGTGCGCGGAGTTGCGTACGTATGTCACTCGTGCGTACAGTGTTCGCATACGGAGACGTTGTGCGCGAGAAGGTGAAGGTCATGTCTCATCGGCGACGGTGGTTGATCCTGGTGGTGCTCTGCCTGAGCACGGCCGTGCTGGTCATCGACAACATGGTGCTCAACGTGGCGATCCCGCCGCTGGCGGCGGAGCTGGGGGCGAGCGCCCAGGACATCCAGTGGATCATGGAGTCCTACCTGCTGGTGTTCGCCGGGCTGCTGCTCACCGCGGGCAGCCTGTCCGACCGGTACGGGCGCCGCAGGGTCCTGATCATCGGGCTGGCCCTGTTCGGGGTCGCCTCGCTGGCGGCCACCATTGCGACAGGCCCGGGGGAGCTGATCGCGGCCCGCGCGGTGATGGGCGTCGGCGGCGCGCTGATCATGCCGAGCACCCTGTCGATCCTGATCACCGTGTTCGACGAGGAGGAACGGCGCAAGGCCATGGCCGCCTGGAGCGCGGTCGCGATGACCGGGCTGATCGGCGGCCCGGTGCTGGGCGGCGTGCTCATCGCCTGGTTCTGGTGGGGCGCGGTCTTCCTGATCAACGTGCCGATCGCGATCGGCGCCATCGTCGCGGCCCTGCTGCTGATGCCCGAGTCCAGGGGCCCGGCCGTCAAGCTGGACCCGGCCGGCATGATTCTGTCGATGACCGGCATGACCGCGCTGGTCTGGACGATCATCGAGCTGCCCGAGCATGGTCCGCTCCAGGTCAGCGCGCTCGTGGCGGTGGCCGCGCTGGTGGCCTTCGTGCTGTGGGAGCTGCGCACGCCGTACCCGATGGTGCCGCTGGGCCTGTTCAGGAACCCCGACTTCAGCGGCGGCAGCCTCTCGCTCACGCTGGTCCAGATCGGCAACGGCGGCCTGCTGCTCGTGCTCACCCAGTACCTGCAGTTCGTGCTCGGCTACACGCCCACGCAGGCCGGGCTGGCCTTCATCCCCATGGCGGTGGCCTCGCTGGCCTGCAACGCGCTCGGCGCGACGCTCGGCGCCAGGGTCGGCAACCGCGTGCTGGCCACCGGCGGGATGGTCGTGGTGGCCGGGGCGTTCGCGCTGCTGGCCACCGTGTCGGCCGGCGACGGCTTCCTGGTGACGGGCGCCGCGCTGTTCCTGCTGGGCGCCGGCGGCGGCCTGGCCTCACCGGCCGCCATCTCCGCGCTCATGGGCGCCGTCCCGCAGGAGCAGGCCGGCGTCGGCTCCGCGCTGAACGACACCATCCAGCAGATGGGCGCCGCGCTCGGCGTGGCCGTGCTCGGCAGCGTCGTCGCCGGCGGCTTCACCGGCGCCATGCCCGCCTCCGCCCCCGAGCAGGCGCGCAGGTCGCTGCCCGACGCCCTCGCCGCCGGCGACCCGGGGCTGGCGCAGGCCGCCCGCGACGCCTTCACCGGCGCCATGTCCACCGGCTTCCTCATCAGCGCCGCCGGGGTGCTGATGGCCGCCGTCCTCGCGTACGCGGTCATGCGGCCCCGTACCGAGCGGCTCGTCCCCGTCCTCACCACTCACTAAAGGAGATCATCATGACGAACGTGAACCACGACGAGCAGGGCAACTGGCGCGCCGAGGGCGGCTGGGGCTCGGCCGACTCCCAGGGGCGCAGGCTCGACCTCGCCCGCTGGCAGGCCCGCCTGGACGAGCTGCGCGACAAGCACCACGTGCCCGGCGCCCAGCTCGCCATCCTGACCGGCGGCACCGTGCACGAGCTGGCCAGCGGGGTGCTGCACCGTGGCACGGGCCACGAGGTGACGGCCGACTCGGTGTTCCTGAGCGGCTCGATCGCCAAGGTCTACACCGCCGCCCTGGTCATGACGCTGGTGGACGAGGGCCTGCTGACCCTGGACACGCGGGTCGTGGACGTGCTGCCCGAGTTCGGCACCCCCGACCCCGAGGCCACCGCGAAGATCACCGTCAGGCAGCTCCTGTCGCACACCGGCGGCGTGACCAACGACTTCAACCACGACACCGGCCGCGGTGACGACTGCCTCGCCGAATACGTCAAGGCCGCCAGGGACGTGGCCCTCGACTGCCCGCCCGGCACGCTCTCCTACGGCGGCCTCGGCTACGTCGTCCTCGGCCGGCTCGTCGAGGTGCTGACCGGCCGGACCTGGGACGAGGCGCTCAGGGAACGCCTCTTCGCCCCGCTCGGCCTCGGCCACTCGATGACGCTGCCCGAGGAGGCGCTGCGCTTCCGCGTCGCCATGAGCCACCTCGGCGAGCCGGGCGCCTACCCCGACCCCGCGCCCGTCTGGGACATGATGCCGCGCTCCGTCGGCCCGGCCGCCCGCATCATCACCTCCGCCGGCGACATGGCGCGCTTCGCCGGCATGCACCTGGCGGGCGGCGCCGCTCCCGACGGCGCCCGGGTCCTGTCCGCCGCGTCCGTCGCGGCGATGCAGCACAGGGAGACGGACGTTCCCGACAAGTGGACCGTCAGCGCCGACGGCTGGGGCCTCGGCTGGACCCTGTACGACTGGGACGGCATCGCCGGCTACGGCCACGACGGCGCCGCCATCGGCCAGTACGGCTACCTGCGCGTCGTCCCCGAGGCCGGCGTCGCCGTCGCCCTGCTCACCAACGGCGGCGCCGCCCGCCGCCTGTACGCCGACCTGTTCGCGGAGCTGCTGCGCGAGCTGGCCGGGGTCAGGATGCCCGAGCCCTTCGCTCCGGCAGCCGAGCCGCCCGCGATCGACTGGGCGACGCTGAACGGCACCTACCGGCGCGAGGGCGTGGTGATCACCGTGACCGAGGGGCGGATGCGGTACGAGTTCGTGGACGGCATGAAGGACCTGTCGCCCCCGCTGGACATGGAGCTGGCGCCCGTCACGGACACGGTCTTCGCGGCCTCCGGCGCGGGGCCGTCCTTCAGCGAGGACTACATGCCCGTCGTCTTCGCCACCCTCACCGATGGGACGCGGTGCGTCTACGTCGGCATGCGCGCCACACCCAAGGTCACCGCGTAACTGGATGGCCTTGCCAGGCTTCCTTAGCGGCGCTAAATTCAGGCTTAGCACCGCTAAGGAGCGTTCTCATGATCTTGACAGCGAAGGCCGCGGACGGCACGCAGGCACGCGCCATCGACGAGGGCGGCGGCACCCCCGCCGTCCTCGTCCTGCACCCGGGCCTGGACGACGGGGCCTCCTGGGCGGCGGTGGCCGCGCGGCTGGCCGCACACCACCGCGTCGTACGACTCCACCGCCGGCGCTACCGGCTGGACCTCGACCGGCAGACCCCGTGCACGGTCGCGCAGGAGGTCGAGCACACCCTCGCGGTGGCCGAGGCGATGGGAGCCGGGCCCGTGGTGCTCGCCGCGCACTCCTCGGGCGCCGTGATCGCGCTGGAGGCCCTGGTGGCGGCGCCGTCAGCCTTCGCGGGCGCGGTCCTGTACGAGCCGCCGGTCGTCATCGGCACGCCGCTGGGCGGCCCCGACGGGGAGGTGCACCGCCGGGCCCGCGCCGCGATCGCCGCCGGGCGGCCCGGCCGGGCCATGCGCATCTTCGTGCGCGACACGGTGCGCATGCCCGGCTGGGTGGCGCTGCTGTCGGGGCTCTTCGTGGCCGTGGTGCCCAGGATGCGGGCCCTGGCGCCGCGCCAGATCGAGGACAACGCCGCGATGGACGAGCTGGGGGTGCGCCTGGACGCGTACGCGCGGATCTCGATGCCGGTGGTCCTGCTGGGGGGTGACCGCAGCCCGGCGCACCTGGGGGAGCGGCTGGACGCGCTGGAGCGCGTGCTGCCCGGCGCGCGGCGGGTGCTGCTGACCGGCCAGGGCCACACGGCGCACGCCAAGGCGCCGGACCGGGTCGCCGAGGTCGTCGCCGGCCTCGCGGCGGAGGTGGCGAGGGAGGCGGGGGAGGCGGGGGAGAGCTGAGCCGAACGGGCCCGGCGTCCCGGGGGTCCGGGAAGCCGGGCGGAGGCCGGGGGATCGGGGATCGGGGGCTCGCGGGTCAGGCGGAGCAGGGGCCGGGGGTCAGGTGAAGCGGGGGTTGTGGGGGCTGTGCAGGAGGCTGGCCTGGCGGGCCAGCGTGGAGGCGAGAGTGATCGCGTCGGAGCAGCCGATGCTCTCCAGCACCCCCTGCGCCGACAGTTGCGCCGTCATGGGCCGCAGCAGGACGGCCGTCCAGCGGGCCGTGCCTGGCGCGTCGACGCGGAAGTGGATCTCCCAGGCCGGGTACGTGCTGCGCAGGGCGTCGAGCTGCCGCCCCGCCAGCGGCCACTCGGTCTCGAACGGCGTCCCCGTCATCTCCTCCGCGCCGCCCGGTGCACGCGGAGGAGGGCACGCAGGGCGGCCAGGCTGGGCCTGGTGAGGCGGGTCTCGTCATGGCTGGCGGTCCACCCGGAGTGATCTCGTTCGAACGACCACCCGGGGAACTCTCGCGCAGCCTCCTGGAGCAGTCGTTCCATGACGAAATCGGCACTCGGCGCACTGGTCATGGACGCAGAGTCGCATCCAGGCGCCGTTGCGTGACGAACTCAGGCGAAAGATCTCCCCGTTCGGATCGACCGAACACAGAGTTCGCTCAGATGGGGATGTCGTGGCGCTCGGCGAGATAGCGAACCTCCGGCGCCCACGACGGCCTGGCCCGCCGCGCCAGCGACCGGACCATCTCGCGCAGCAGCAGCTTGTGGTCGAGTTCCTCCGGGCATTCGCGCTCGATCCGCAGCAGGTGGAGCAGGCTGGCGGCGTCGTCGCCGAGGTCCTCGCAGGCGCGGGCGACGTGGCCGAGGTGGGTGGTGCGGCGCTCGATGGACGGCGTGCGGCGCAGGTCGATGTCGTCGGCCAG
Source organism: Nonomuraea monospora (assembly GCF_039531895.1). NCBI lineage: Bacteria > Bacillati > Actinomycetota > Actinomycetes > Streptosporangiales > Streptosporangiaceae > Nonomuraea > Nonomuraea monospora. The sequence goes on along the minus strand of NZ_BAAAQX010000017.1, from coordinate 157,899 downwards.
GTGCAGCACCGCCTCGGGGCGGCCGGTGTCGTTCTCGATGCTGGCCATGTGGATGGCGACGTTGGTGGGGCCGAAGAAGGCCAGGTCGTAGGCGCTGGAGGAGTCGTCGACGCGTTCGGCCAGCCGCGCCGCCTCGCCGCGTACCCGCTCCCTGGCCTCGTCGTCGGCCCCCATGCGGGCCTCGCCGATGGCGGCGAGCAGGTGCAGCGCACCGAGCGCCTTGATGTGGCGTTCGTCGCCGTCGCCGACGTGCGGTTCGAGCTGCTCGATGCCGCGCCGCGCCACGTCGTAGGCGATCTGGTGCATGTCGTCGGACAACATCGACTGCCCCAGGTTCCAGTACGCCCACGCGATCATCAGCGGGTCGCCGGACTCCTCGGCGAAGCGCATCGCCCGGTCGGCGGCCAGGTGCGCGAGGTCCACCCGCCGCAGGTGCTTGAGCACCCCTCTGGCCAGCAGGTACGCGTCCGTCGCCACGCTGTACGACCGCTGGGTGCGATCCAGCGCGAGGCTCTCGGCGTCGCCCACCAGGGACGGCAGCGCGGCCATGAGGATCGAGTAGCGGCGCGTGGAGGTGAACCAGGCGTTGCGCGCCGCCGCCACCCGTTCGGAGAGCTGCTCGGCGTCGGGCGGCTCGATGTCGGGCCCCAGCGACCGGCAGGTGAACAGCGCGCGCTCGATGTCGCTGATCTGCGGCCTGCTCGGCTCGTGCGAGTCGCGCGGCGTCTCCCCCAGGAGCACGGCGGTGCGCACCCCGAGCACCTTGGCGATCTCGCGCAGCAGGGGGAGCGAGGGTGTTCGTTTGCCGTGCTCGATCAGCTCGATGTGCCTGGGGGTGCAGCCGGACTGGGTGGCCAGCGCGGTGGTGCTCATCCCCCTGCGCTCGCGCTGGAGCCTGACCATCTGCCCGGTGCTGATTTCGGCCATGGGCGTGACGCCTCCTGGATCGGTCCCAACAGCACTCAGGCTAGGGCTCCCGATGTCCCGCTGCCATGGTTTCCGCCCTGCTCACCCGCCCTGTTCACCCACCTGTTCAGCGCCGCGAATGATGGGCCAGCAGGCGGGCGAGGAGAGCGGAGAACTGCTCACGTTCCGGTCCGCTCAGCGGGGCGAGCAGGTCGTCCTGGAGGTCGGAGATCAGCTTGTCGAGCCGCTCCAGGTGGCGGCGGCCCGAGGCGGTCATGGTGACGACGTTGCGGCGGCGGTCGGCGGGGTCCGGGGTGCGCTCGACGTGGCCGCGCTCCTCCAGCTCGTTGATCACGGCGACCATGTCGCTGCGGTAGATGCTGGTGCGCCTGCTCAGCTCGGCCTGGCTCACGGGGCCGGCCTCGCGCAGCGCGGCCAGCGCGGCGTAGTGCCACTTGCGGGCGTCCGCCGCGCCGAGCCCCTCGTTGAACAGCCGGTCGGAGTACATCGCGACCAGGGACAACGTCCGGCTGGGCAGGGCGCGGAGCGCTTCGGGGGTGGCCTGTTCTTCCATCTCGTGAGTCACACGCACGATCCTACCTGTTGCGTTAGTGGCACTAACGATGTACGTTCGTTAGTGCCACTAACGGTTTGGAAGGACCGGACATGCCTGAGATCAAGGTGCTCGACTCGACCCTCTACCACGAGGACCAGGGGGAGGGCGTCCCCTTCGTCTTCCTGCACGGCAACCCCGCCTCCTCCCGCATCTGGCGTGCGGTGCTGCCGGGCGTCGCCGCGCCCGGCCGCCGCCTGCTCGCCCCCGACCTGATCGGCATGGGCCGCTCGGGCCGGCCCGACGTGCCGTACCGGTTCGACGACCACGCCCGCTACCTCGACGCCTGGTTCGACGCGCTGGGGCTGGACGAGGTGGTGCTGGTCGGGCACGACTGGGGCGGCGCGCTGGCGTTCGACTGGGCTGCCCGCCACCCCGGCCGCACGCGCGGCGTGGCGTTCCTGGAGACCTTCGTCCGGCCGCTCGACTCGGCCGAACTGGGCGACGGGCCGCGCGCCAGGGCCGAGCTCATCAGGAGCGCCGAGGGCGAGACGCTGGTGCTGGACAAGAACATCCTGCTGGAGACCGCGTTCACCGGCGGCGTGCTGCACCCGCTGAGCGAGGAGGAGCGGCGGCCGTACCTGGAGCCGTACCCGACGAGGGAGAGCCGCCGGCCGCTGCTGCAGTGGGCGCGCTCGCAGCCCATCGACGGCGACCCGGCCGACGTGGTCGAGCGGATCTCGGCCTACGGCAAGTGGCTCGCCACCACCGATGAGGTGCCCAAGCTGCTGCTCACCTTCGACTCCTCGCCCACGCTGCTCATCACCGAGGCGATGGCCGCCTGGTGCGCGGGCAACATCGCCGGCCTGCAGACCGAGCACTGCGGCCCGGCCGGTCACCACGCGCCCGAGGACAGCCCCCACGCCATCGCCACCGCCATCGCGACCTGGGCCACGCGCCAGGGCCTCTGAGGATGCCCGGCAAGGCCTCCAGGGGCGCGCCGCGCGCATGGCGACCCCCGCCGCGCGCTCGCCTCCTCAGCGCACGCCTCACAGACCCCGCCACGCGCGACGGGAGTCGCCAGTCGCGCGGTGTCGCCTGCGCCGCGTCAATGCGCGCAGCGGGGGCGCAATGCGCGTGGCGGGGGCGCTCTGCAGGCGGCGGGGGCGCAATGCGCTCGACGGCGCCTGCGCGGCGCGCGGCCGGGCTGTGAGTCGCGCGACGGGGGTCGCGAGTCGCGCGGTGAGGGGTGCGGGGGTGGGCGGGGTCAGCGGGGGCGGCGGCGGCTCAGGTGGGTGAGGACCTCGCGCAGGGCGTCCGCCGCCTGCCGGATGCTCTCATCCGGGACGCCGGCGGCGACGTCCTGGTAGGCGCCGGCGGTGGTCTCCAGCGCCGCCACCGCCAGCCGCCGCCCCTCGGCGGTGAGCCGGACCCAGCGGCTGCGCGCGTCCCCCTCGTCGGCCTCCCGCTCCACGTGCCCCGCCGCGCTCAGCCGCTGCAGCACGTTGCTGATGCCGCCCGAGGTGAGGAAGAGCGACTTGGCCAGCTCGCTGGGCCTCATCCGGTACGACGGCGCCCGCAGCAGCGCCGCCAGCACGTCGAACTCGGCGTACGTCAGCCCCAGCTCCGCCAGGTCGCCCTTGATGGCCTGCTCGAACAGCATGTTGAGGCGCGAGATGCGCTTGCCCAGCTCAAGGGTGGCGATGAGCGACGACGACAGGCCCGCTTCCTGCCAGCGGGGCACCATCGCGTCGATCTCGTCCGGTTTCACGTGATCGAGGATACCCATCAGCGGATTGCTTTCTGAAAAGCTTCCTCTTAAGCTTTTGGCTATGACATCCACCATCCTGATCAAGAACGGTGTCGTCATCGACACCGAGCCCGAGCCCGTGGTGCTGGGTCGGGTGGACGTACGCGTCGACGGCAGCAGGATCACCGAGGTCGGCCCCGGCCTCCCCGCCGAGCCGGGAGCGGAGGTGATCGACGCGACCGGCGCCCTCGTGCTGCCCGGCTTCGTCGACACGCACCGCCACACCTGGCAGGCCGGCATCAGGGCGGTCGCGCCCGACATCGACTTCCGCGGCTACATGCGGCGGATCATCACCGAGTTGGCTCCCAACCACCGCCCCCGCGACCTGTACGCGGGCAACCTGGCCGGCGCGCTGGAGTGCCTCGACTCCGGCGTCACCACGCTGCTCGACTGGTCGCACGCCCAGTTCAGCCCCGAGCACACCGGCGAAGCCGTGCGGGCGCTGCGCGCGTCCGGCATCAGGGCGGTCTTCGGCTACTGCTACGGCGGCGAGCCCGGCGGGCTGGCGGCGGAGACCAGGCGCGTGCGCGAGACGCACTTCGGCGCGCCCGGCCTGGTCACGATGGCGCTCGCCGCGCTCGGGCCGGAGATCGTCGGCGAGGAGCGCGCGCTGGAGGAGTGGCGGCTGGCCGCCGAGCTGGGCCTGCCGGTGACCGCGCACCTGGGCGGGCACGGCAGCGAGAGCGCCGCGCGGGGGCTGGCGTTCCTGGAGGAGAACGGGCTGCTGGCGACCCCCACCACGTTCGTGCACGCGCTGTACTACACCGACGAGCAGCTCAAGCGCATCGCGGCCACGGGCGCCACCGCCTCGGTCTCGCCCGTGGACGAGATGAACCTCGGCATCGGCTACCCCACCACCGGCAGGCTCAGGGCGGCGGGCATCCCGACCGGGCTCAGCGCCGACACGGTGGTGTGCTCGCCCGGCGACATGTTCAGCCAGATGCGCACCGCCCACCTGCTCGAACGCGGCCGGCCCGACGGCGCGGGCCTCGGCTTCACCACCCGCGACGCGCTGCGCATGGCCACCTTCGAAGGCGCCCAGGTGGTCGGGCTCGGCGAGGTCGTCGGCTCGCTGCGGCCGGGCAAGCAGGCCGACCTGCAGCTCCTGCGCACCGACCGGCTCGGCATGGCGAGCGCGCACGACCCCATCGCCGCCGTCGTGCTGAACGCCGATACTGGCTGCGTGGACACCGTCATGGTCGGAGGGCGTGTGGTGAAGCGTGGTGGGCAGTTGCTCCATCACGATCTGCCCGTGGTTCTGGCGGCCCTGGCGGAGACCGCCGAGGCGGTGGTCGTGATGTGATCGCCTCTGTAGGAAGAGGGGTGTGATGGCGGGTCTTACCGAGCGCGTCGAATCGGTGAAGGCGTGGGGCCGCGGCAGGCTCGACTACTGGCGGGTGCGCAGGCTGTCGCTCGACCATCTCATCAGGGCGGCGCAGCGCTACCAGCTCCAGTCCGGCGACCGGCTGGCCGGCGCCGTCACGTACTTCACGTTCCTGTCCTTCTTCCCGCTGCTGGTGCTGGGGTACTCGCTGCTCGGCTACGTGGTGGCCACCAGCGAGACCACCAGGGACGCGATGCAGGAGGCCATCTCCGAGCGGCTGCCCGGCATCATGGACAAGCTCAATTTCGACCTCGACCAGATCGCCCAGGCCAAGACGGCCGCGGGGATCATCGGCCTGCTGGGCCTGCTCTACGCCGGGCTCGGCGCGCTCGACGCGCTGCGCGGGGCGCTGCGCGAGATGTCGATGACCACCACGCCGCCGCTCGACTTCTTCGTCGGCAAGCTGCGCGACCTCGCCTCGCTGATCCTGCTGGGCGCCACCGCGATCGCCTCCGTCCTGGTCGCCGGGTTCGCCACGACCGCCACCGACCACGTGATGAAGTTCGTGTTCGGCGGGGACACGATGGTGGGCACGCTGCTGCTCAGGATCGCCGGGATCTCGGCGAGCGTGGGGGCCGACTGGCTGCTGTTCGTGATCGTGCTCGGCTGGGTGGCCAGGCCCACCCAGCCGTTCCGGGTGATCGCCAAGGGGGCGCTGCTGGGCGCGATCTCCTTCGGCGTGCTCAAGCAGATCGCGACGCTGCTGCTGGCGACCACGATGGGCAACGTGGTGTACGGCGCCTTCGCGGCCATCGTCGGGCTGCTGGTCTGGATGAACTTCTCGGCCAGGCTGATCCTCTTCGTCGCGGCCTGGACCGCCACGACGGGGCTCTGCCCGCCGCCGTCCCCGTCGCCGATCCCGTCCACCGAGGTGGACAGCCCGCCCGGGGACGGCCCCGCGCCGATGCCCGAGCGGTCCGGTGCGTGACCCGCCCGCGCTCGCGGCCAGATTCAGAGATTCAGGTACGTGACCGGCCGCGCTTGCGGCGGATCCCGTAGCCCAGCCAGATCAGCCCGAACAGCAGCCCGCCGCCGATCACCAGCGAGCCGACCGTCTTGGTGGAGTCGGTCTGCTTGGAGGCGGCCGTGTCGAGCAGCGGCGGCTGGACGGCCGGCGTGACCGAGACGGCGGGCGAGGCCGACGCGTTCGGCGCTCCAGCCGATGGCTGCGGCGCGGCGAGCGCAGAGGCGGGAAGCGGGTCCACGAGCCGGCCGACCGGGGTGACCTTGCCGCGCACCGAGAAGCCCCAGTCGAGGAGCGACGTCACCTCGTCCCAGAAGCCGCCCTCGTGCCGCATGATGCTCACCACGACGGTGTGGCCGCCGCGGGTGGCCGCGCCGACGAAGCTGGCCTGCGCCTTGGACGTCCAGCCGTTCTTCACGCCGACCATGCCGTTGTAGCGCCACAGCAGCTTGTTGTGGTTGCTGATCTCGTAGTAGCCCTTGGGCGCCGGGAACTTGGCGGTCTTCGTACTGATGTAACGCCGGAAGTCCGGGTTGGCCAGCCCCGCGCGGGCGATCAGCGCCAGGTCGTAGGCCGAGCTGCTCTGGCCCGGCTTGTCCAGGCCGCTGGGCGTCTTGGCCACGGTGTCGTTCGCCTGCAGCCGCTTGGCCTCGGCGTTCATGTCGGTCATGGTCTGGGCCAGGCTGCCGTTCGCCTCGGCCAGCGCCATGGCGGCGTCGTTGCCCGACGACATCATCAGCGCCTTGAACAGGTCGTCGATCTTGTAGGTGACCTTCGGCGTCAGGCCGACCGCGCTGCCCTCCTGGTTGCAGGCGTTGTGGCTGGGCCGGACCTTGCGGTTCTTGTCGAGCTTCTGGATCAAGGTGAGCGCGGTCAGCGTCTTCAGGGTGCTGGCCGGCAGGTAACGCCCGTGGGGGTCCTTGGCGGCCAGCACCTCACCCGTGTCGGCGTCCGCGATGACGTACGAAGTAGCCTTGCTCTTGGGCGGCTTCTTGACGCCCGCTGGGGCGACGAGGCCGCGGCTGCCCAGCGCCTCGCCACCGACAGGTGTCGTCGGCGCGGCGTATGCGGTCCCGCCGGTGAGCGCGACCGAGGCGATGAGTGCCGTGACCGGCACGAGTTTCGTCCACATGGCGGTCTCAGCGTAGCTCCGTGTTATTGCGCATGTGGCGACACATCCCCCGAAGATCCACGTTCGATGCTAGAGAGGTACATGTGTCACGAAAGATCGCCGTATTCCTCATCGTCCTCGGCGCGTTCATGATCTTTGAGTGGGTGAACCTCGGGTTTAACTTGGCCGATGGCCACCCGACCGGCTTCTACGTGGTGCACGGGGTGCTGATCGCGGTGAACATCGTGCTCGGCGTCGTGCTGGCGGTGATCGGCTGGCGCGCGCTGCGCGGCTCCCGCGTCACGGACCGCAGAGCAGCCGCCGGGTGAGCGCGTGCAGCTCGTCGGCCTCCTCGCGGGAGTCGCCGATCGAGGTGAAGCCCAGCTTGCCGTGCTCGGGGATGGCGCCGAGCAGGTGGAAGACGTTGCCGGTGCGGCGCTGGGCGTCGAAGCCGACCCCGAGCCGGTCGGCGGTCCGCATCACCTCACCGGGCGTGCGCCCGCGCAGGCAGCCGGCGGCGCAGTTGTCGGTCGCCGTGTAGAACTTCGGCTGGTCTCCGGACATGAGGTGGCCGGTGGCCGGATCGTAGGTGGCCCCGGTCGTCAGCACGGCGGCGCCGAACGGATGCGTGGTGCCGCCGATCCGCAGGTTGATCTCGCACAGCAGCGCCGCGTAGCCGGCGTCGGCCTTCAGCGCGAAGAAGTCCATCCCGAACAGCCCGACCACGCCGCGATCGGCCAGGATCCGCGCGATCCGCGCGGCCGACTCGCCCACCTCGGCGCGGTACTCGGGCGCCGCGGGGAACGTGCAGCCCTGGTAGACGTGCCCGTTGGGGCCGCCGAGCACCTGATCGTGCGTGGCGAGCACCTGAGCTTCTCCGCCGGGCGTGATTTGAGCCAGCGCGCTGGGGTAGTAGAGCGGCCTATGTTCGATGAACTCCTCCACCACCGCCCCCCGATCCCGGACCTTGCGCAGATAGTGGTCCCAGGTCTCCCCGGCCGCGGAGAAGCTGATCGACGATCTGTCGGCCTTCGTGACGATCGCGTTGCCGAGCCCGGAGTAGGCGTCGTTCAGCTTGACGATCACCCGCTCGCCCGGCAGCGCCTCCAGGGCCTCCTCGATCTGGAGCTCGGAACGTACGTCGCCGAAGCCACGCGCCATCGGCACGCCCGCCTCATGTCCCACTTCCCGGGCCCCGCTCTTGGAGCCGTAATAGGAAAGGGACGTCGCGGGCCCGTAGAGGGGAACGTTGAGTAGCGACGCGAGCTCCTCCTCGAGCTCGCTCAGCACGAACGGGACGAGCCAAGCGTCGCCGTCGATCGCCGCGCGCAGCTGCTCGACGGCGTCGGGCCGGTCGAGCAGGGTCCTGGTCAACGGCTGAGACCAGGGATCGTCGAGGCTGATCAGCGTCAGACGCTTGGCCGCGTCATCCGGATCCGGCAGGAAGGCGAAGTAGTAGTCGATGATGTCGGGATCGACGGGCGCGGAGGAGAGGTAGACCACCTTGACCCCGGGCTCGCGGAGCGTGAGTAAGAGGAACAGCAGTCGCTCCTCGTACGACCTGGCCCCCGTGATCCGGCGAAGCTCATCCTGCGGAAGGGAGAGCGAGGGCACGACCACCAGGGTCCCCTCACTCGGCTCGAAGATGCTCAACCCAGCACTCTTCTCCCCGAACGGGATATTAGTGATCATATAGCGAGTGAAACACGCATTCTTCTCAAATGCAGCCAGCGTTGAAGTGTGATGACCATGACAGAAGGTGACAGGATTCGGAATCGCTGACCACGTTTGAACTGACAGCATCGGGTCACGATCTACTGATCCCTTGTGACTATTTCCGGATCAGCCGTATGCGTACGGAACGTGACTTACCTGCGGTTACGGGCCTGCCGTCAGGCAACTTTTGGGGTATCTGCCGCCGCGAAGCGGCACGGTAGCGATAAAGTCGAAGCATCGCCATCGGGCTCACGGCCGACCGCTGTGTTCCCCGGCTGCAGCGGCAATCGCGACAGTTGACTGCGAAGCCCGTGCTGACGATCTCGCGCACCAAACCAGTGGGTGTGTCTTTTGATTCGCCGAGCGGCCGCTCAACCGGGTGGCCACCGCGGGATGGAGAGTTTTTCTTGGAGCGCAGAGCCGCGATGGCCGGCAAGGGTGCGGGGCGCGCGGCATGGGACGGGACGGTGACATATGCGGGGACGTGAGCTGCGGGGGGAACTCGACGCGTTCCTGGCGGAGACCGAGCAGGGGCTGGTGGCATTCCGCCGCGACCTGCACATGCACCCCGAGCTGGCCTTCGCCGAATACCGCACCACACAGCGGATCGCCGAGCGGCTCACCGCCGCGGGGCTGACGCCATCGGTGCTCCCCAGGGGGACAGGGCTCATCTGCGACGTGGGCAGCGGCGACGGGCCGACCATCGCCTTGCGCGCCGACATCGACGCCCTGCCGCTGCAGGACGAGAAGGACGTGAGCTACCGCTCGACCGTGGCCGGATCATGCCACGCGTGCGGGCACGACGTGCACACCACGATCCTGCTCGGCACCTCGCTCTTCCTGGCCCAGCAGGCCGCCGCGGGCCTCCTGCCCGGCCGGGTGCGGCTGATCTTCCAGCCCGCCGAGGAGCTTCCAGGCGGCGCCCTGGAAGTCATGGCGCAGGGCGGCATCAGCGGCGTCGACCGCATCTTCGGCCTCCACTGCGACCCGCGCGTGGACGTCGGCCAGGTCGGCCTCAGGAGCGGGCCCATCACCTCGGCCTGCGACAAGATCGTCGTGCGGGTCTCCGGGCCCGGCGGCCACACCGCCCGCCCCCACCTCACCGCCGACCTCGTCTTCGCCCTCGCCAAGATCCTCACCGAGCTGCCCGCCGCGCTGTCACGCCGCGTCGACCCGCGCTCGTCCCTCAGCCTCGTCTGGGGCCGCGTCGAGGCCGGCTCCGCCGCCAACGCCATCCCCGACGACGGGGTCGCCGCCGGCACGGTGCGCTGCCTCGACGAGGACGCCTGGCACGCCGCACCCGACCTGATCAAGTCGCTGCTGGAGTCGGTCGCCAGCGCGTACGGCATCGAGGCCACCATGGACTACACCCGCGGGGTGCCGCCCGTGGTCAACGACGAGGTCAGCGTCGAGATGCTGGCCGAGGCCGCCGAGCGGGCCCTCGGCGCCGGAGCCGTCGTGCCCACCCAGCAGTCGCTGGGCGGCGAGGACTTCGCCTGGTACCTGGAGTCGATCCCGGGCGCGTTCGCGCGGCTGGGCACCCGGTCGCCCGACGGGGTGACGTACGACATCCATCAGGGGACGTTCGACGTCGATGAGAAGGCCATCGGGATGGGCGTGCGGGTGATGGCGGCCACGGCGCTCACGGCGCTGTGGGAGGTCGGGCCGCTCGACTCCATCACCTCCGCACTGGCCTGACCCACCCCCTTCGAACCCCCGCCGTCCCTCGGCGGGGGTTTCGGTGTTTACGGGGGCCGCCGCGGCGTGAGGCGTTGCGGGATACGGCGGCGGGGAGGCGGGGCTGCGCTGCGGGACGCGACCGCTCGGCGGCGGCGTGGCTGACGCGGAGCTGCGCTGCCGGGCGTGGCGGCTCGGCGGCGGTGCGGCTGCGGGGCTGCGCTGCCGGACGCGTCGGCTCGGCAGCGGCGGGGTGCGTGGCGGCGTGGCTGCGCTGCGGGTTGCGGCGGCGTGGTGGCGGGCTGCGTTGCGGGGCGCGGTCGCTCGGTGGCGATGGCGTGGCGGCGGCGCGTGCTGCCTGCCTGCGACGGCGCGTGCTGCCTAGCTACCTGCGACGCGGCGTGCCGTCCCTGCCCAAAAGGACGCCGGCCCGTGCGGTGGGAGGGTAGTGCACCCACCGCACGGGGCTACGGGCGGCGCGTCAGGGCAGGCGGCCGAGCACGACGGGAAGCCGCAGCGCCGACTTGCCCGGCGACACGGTGACCTGGGTGCCGGCCGGATACCGCAACGTGTAGTCGTAGTCGGTGGAGATGATCACCAGCCCCAGCCGGTGCCCCTTCTTGAACAGGTAGTCGGTGGGCTGGAAGTCCCACGAGAAGCTGTACTCCTTACCGGCCTTCACGGGCTCGCTGCGATCCAGGCGATGCCGGTTGCGCACGTCCAGCCACCCCCGCGTGACGATCTTGTACGCGGTGGTGGAGGTCCCGAGCGTCCGGAGCAGGGTGCAGCCGGTGTCCCCCGGCACCCCCTGCCCGTAGCAGTAGGTCTGCCCCGTGGAGACGAGGGTCCCGTTCGGGCGGACGTCGGTGCCGTAGTCCACGAGCAGCGCCGTCAGGTACGGCGAGGCCCCGGCCTTGAAGGAGGCCCGCACCGACACGGTCGGCGTCCCCGAGATCCGCACGTCGGCGGGGAGCGCGCCGGTCGTGTAGGCCAGCCGGTTCGGATCGGCGCCCACCGCCTCCACCAGGTTCTCGGCCGTTCTGACGTTCTGGTCGACGAACGTCTCAGGGGCCGAGCGCGGGCGCGGGACCAGGCCGAGGGTGGAGCCGGAGCCCGGGTAGAGGGGGACGGTGGCCGAGCCGGGCAGCGGCCAGGACGGGTACTGGGCCCACTGGCCGACCGTGCCCTCCACGTCGGCCTGCGGCTCGCGCATGATGCCCGAGTCGATCCCGTACAGCCAGTGGTCGAACCAGCCGTGGAGCTGGCGCAGCCACTCGGCGGTGCGCAGGTTGAAGGGGCTCATGTGGGTGCCCTGGTGCAGCCAGATCTTGCGCGGCACGTCCCGCTTGGACAGGGCGTACCACCACTGCGCGAACTGCTTGGTCTTGACGTTCCAGTCGTTGAGTCCGTGCACGAGGAAGACGCTGGCCTTCACCTTGCGCACGTCGTTGAGGTAGTTGCGCTCGTTCCAGAGCGGGCTGTAGTCGCCGGTGATCCGGTCCTGGGTGGCGGTCAGCTCGTCCATCACGTCGCCGCACGCCTCCTGGCCGTTCTGTCTGGTCAGGACGTACTTGGCGAGCACGTCGAGGTCCTCGCCCTGGAAGCCGCCGGGGGCCAGGACGCCGCCGTTGGCGCGGTAGTAGTCGTACCAGCTGGAGATGGCGGCGATCGGCACGATCGTCTCCAGACCGCGCACGCCGGTGGCGGCGACGGCGTTGGGCAGGGTGCCGTTGTACGAGACGCCGATCATGCCGACCTTGCCGGTGGACCAGGTGGCCTCGACGGGGTTGCCGGCGGCGTCGAAGCCCTTGGCGCGGCCGTTCAGCCAGTCGATGGCGGCCTTCGGCCCGGCGGTCTCGTTGCGGCCGCCCGAGGTGGGGCAGCCGGTGGCGCGGGCGCTGCCGAGGTTCTCGACCAGCGCGACGGCGTAGCCGCGGGGCACGAAGTAGTTGTCGTAGTAGCTGTCGAACGGGCCGGCGGCGTCGAGCTTGGCCGACAGGGCGGTCATGGCGGGCAGGGGGACGCCGTTCTCGTCCACGTCCACGGGGTGGTTGGCGACGTCGTTGCCGGGGGCGTAGTAGGGGCTCGCCTCCATGATCACCGGGACCTTGAGGCCCTGGTCGGTCTCCTTGGGGCGCAGGATGTCCACGGCGACCCGGTCGTTGACGCCGTCGTGGTCGCTGTCGGTTCCCGCGACCTCGACGAACACCGTCTGCTGGATGGCGTCCGCCCTGGAGAAGATCGGCTGGGTCGCGTTGTTCTCGATCTTGATGGCCGGGGTGCCGGCCGTGGCGGGTTGGGTGCCGGTGAGGGTCGCCACGAGTAAGGCGGCCAGCGGCACGGAGAGGGCTCTCCACGGGTGCATGCGGGGCTCCGATACGAAGATTTCCACCGTCGGTCGGAATCTCCGTCACGACGGGCCCTCAGGGCAAGAGCTGATCGGCCACCAAAGTTGAGTAAATCTTTGCCGGTGCGTCCGATGTGCCTGAATCGCGATTCAGGTCACGGACGCGAGTGATGTCGGTAACGGAGCGGTTGCGACCCTGTGTCCCGGTTTGGTTGTCCCTGGTCAAGCAACTATCTTCCGTGCAGGTGCCGTACGTTCTGTCGCGCCTGCGACCAAATCGGCGGCGGGGAAACGGAAGGGAGTCGCCTTGCTCGGCAAGCGATTCAACAAGGTGGCGCTCGGCTCGGTCGCCGGCGTACTGCTCATGGCGGCGGCCGCCTGCGGTGGCGGCGGTGGGGGGACCACGGCAGCCAGCCAGGAGCCGACCGGCGCGGCGAGCAGCGAGGCGCCGAAGAGCGACCTCAAGGTGGGTCTCGCGTTCGACGTCGGCGGGCGCGGTGACAAGTCCTTCAACGACTCGGCCTACGCCGGCCTGGAGAAGGCCAAGACGGACCTCGGTGCGGAGATCAAGGAGCTCAGCCCGTCCGCTGACGGCTCCAACCGCGGCGACCTGCTCCGCCAGCTCGCGGACGCCGGCTACAACCCGATCATCGGGGTCGGCTTCGCCTACGCCGAGGACGTCAAGAAGGCGGCGGAGGAGTACCCCGACATCCAGTTCGCGATCGTCGACTCGGCCTCCAACGCGCCCAACGTGACCGGCCTGCTGTTCGCCGAGGAGCAGGGCTCCTACCTGGCGGGCGTCGCCGCGGCGACCAAGGCGGAGTCCGGCCACGTCGGCTTCGTCGGCGGCGTCGAGAGCGACCTGATCAAGAAGTTCGAGGCGGGCTTCGTGGCGGGTGTGAAGTCGGTCAAGGCGGACGCCAAGATCGACATCAAGTACCTCACCCCCGACGGTGACTTCTCCGGCTTCAAGGCCCCCGACAAGGGCAAGGTCGCGGCCGAGAAGATGTACCAGGACGGTGCGGACATCGTCTACCACGCCTCCGGCGACTCCGGCCTCGGCGTGTTCCAGGCGGCGGCCGCGGCCAAGAAGAAGGCCATCGGCGTCGACTCCGACCAGCGCCAGACGGTCAAGGAGACCGACCTGCAGTCGGTCATCATGACCTCCATGCTCAAGCGCGTGGACGTCGGCGTGTTCGAGTTCATCAAGGCCTTCCAGGGCGGCGCCAAGGGCGGCACGAACACCACGTACGACCTGAAGGTCGACGGCGTGGGCCTGTCCACCACGGGCGGCGAGATCGACGACATCAAGGACAAGCTCGACGCTGCCAAGAAGGACATCGTCGACGGCAAGATCACGGTTCCTGCCAAGCCGTAAACGGGGTAGGAGAGACAGCTGAGGGCCCGGAGTCCCGACTTCGGGCCTTCTGTCTATCCCGCCCCCCTGTAGGAGAGGCGAAATGAGTGCTGACACCCTGGCCACGGTGAAACCCGCCGTAGAGCTGGAGGGCATCACCAAGCGTTTCCCCGGTGTCGTCGCGAACCACGACATCCGCATCACCGTCCAGCCCGGCACGGTGCACGCCATCGTCGGGGAGAACGGCGCGGGCAAATCCACCCTGATGAAGATCCTCTACGGCATGCAGAAGCCCGACGAGGGGACGATCAAGGTCAACGGCACGGAGGTCAGCTTCCGCACGCCGAGCGACGCCATCGAGGTCGGGATCGGCATGGTGCACCAGCACTTCATGCTCGCCGACAACTTCACCGTCCTGGAGAACATCGTCCTCGGAGCGGAGCCGAAACGGTTCGGCACGCTCGACACGGCCGCCGCCCGCAAGCGCATCGTCGAGCTGGCCGACACCCACGGCCTGCGCGTCGACCCCGACAAGCTCGTCGAGGACCTCGGCGTCGGCGACCGCCAGCGCGTCGAGATCCTCAAGGTCCTCTACCGCGGGGCCCGCATCCTCATCCTCGACGAGCCGACGGCCGTGCTCGTGCCGCAGGAGGTCGAGGAGCTCTTCCAGAACCTGCGCGAGCTGAAGGCAGAAGGCCTGACGGTCATCTTCATCTCGCACAAGCTCGACGAGGTGCTCGACATCGCCGACGCGATCACCGTGATCCGGCGCGGCACCACCGTCGCCAGCGTGAACCCGTCCGACGTCACCGCGCGGCAGCTCGCCGAGCTGATGGTGGGCAGCGAGCTGCCCACGCCCGAGACCCGCGAGTCCACCGTGACCGACGTCGTCACCCTGAAGGTCGCCGAGCTCACCATGCCGGGCGAGGGCGAGCGCCTGCTCCTCGACGACGTCTCCTTCGACATCCACCAGGGCGAGATCCTCGGCATCGCCGGCGTCGAGGGCAACGGCCAGTCCGAGCTCATCGAGGCCATCATGGGCATCCGGCCCGCGCAGGGCCGCATCGAGCTCGCCGGCCAGGACATCAGCACCTGGTCCACCCTCAAGCGCCGCGAGTCCGGCATCGGCTACATCCCCGAGGACCGCCACCGCCAGGGCCTGCTCCTGGAGGCGTCGCTGTGGGAGAACCGGGTGCTCGGCCACCAGACCAGGAAGCCCGCCCGCAACGGCATCTGGGTCGACCGGCGCGCGTCCAAGGCCGACACCGAGCGCATCGTCCGCGACTACGACGTGCGCACGCCCGGCGTGGACACCCTCGCCCTCGCCCTGTCCGGCGGCAACCAGCAGAAGCTCATCGTCGGCCGCGAGATGAGCGGCGACCCCGCCTTCCTCATCGCCGCCCACCCCACCCGCGGCGTGGACGTCGGCGCCCAGGCCGCCATCTGGGACCACCTGCGCAACGCGCGCGCCGCCGGACTCGCGGTGCTGCTCATCTCGGCCGACCTGGACGAGCTGATCGGGCTGTCCGACACCATCCAGGTGATCTACCGGGGGCGGCTGGTGGCCGCGCTCGACCCTTCCGACATCACGCCCGAACGGCTGGGCGGTTACATGACCGGCGCCATCGCCGGCACTGAGGAGACGTGATGCCCGCCGGGCTCAACCGGGCGCTGCTCACCGTCGCCGGCGCCGTGGTCGCCGTCATTCTGGCGATCGCGATCTGCAGCGTGGCGATCATCATCGCCGGTGGCGAACCTCTCACCGCGCTGACCGCGCTCTTCGACTTCGGCGAGGCCGCGCGGGCGCAGTCCAACTCGATCGCGACCTTCCTCAACCGCGCGGTGCCGCTGTTCATCGCCGGTCTGGCGGTTGCCGTCGGCTTCCGCATGAACCTCTTCAACATCGGCGTCGAGGGTCAGTACAGGATCGCGGCCATCTGCGCCGCCTACGTGGGCTCCACGTTCACGGCTCCCGCGCCTCTCCAGATCACGGTGATCATCGTGGTCGCGGCGCTGGTCGGCGGCCTGTACGCGCTCATCCCCGCCGTCATGAAGGTGACCAGGGGCGTGAACGAGGTCATCTCCACGATCATGCTGAACTACATCGCGATCAACCTCGCCGCCTTCCTGGTGCGCGGGCCCTTCGCGGGGCAGCGCGCGGAGGGCGAGCTGACCGTGTCCACGCCGAAGCTGCCCGACTCGGCCATGTTCCCCGACCTGAACTTCCTGTTCGAAGGGTTCGGGTTCCTCCCGCCGACCAGGGGCGGCGGCCTGTGGGGCTTCCTCATCGTGGCCATCGTGCTCGGCGTGGCGATCTGGGTGGTGCTGGAGCGCACCCGCTTCGGCTTCAACATCAAGGCCAGCGGGCTCAACAGCCCCGCCGCCCTCGCCTCGGGCGTCAACCCGAAGAAGATGGTGATCTCGGCGATGGTGCTGTCCGGGGCGATCGCCGGGCTCATCGGGCTGCCCGAGATCCTCGGCGACAGGGGCGCCTACAACTCCAACTTCACCGCGGGCCTGGGCTTCCTCGGCATCGCGGTGGCGCTGCTCGGCCGGAACAAGCCCGTCGGCATCGCGATCGCCGCGCTGCTGTTCGCGTTCCTGGACCGGGCGCAGGGCGCTCTGCAGTTCGCCGACATCCCGCCGTCCGTCATCACGATCATCCAGGGCACGATCGTGCTGCTGGTCGTGGTGGCCAACGAGGTGACGAACCGGATCGCGCTCAGGCTCGAAGAGCGGCGCGCCGCCCAGCAGCTCGGCAGGAACACACCGGTTGAGGTGAACGCATGACCCGGGTCCGCAAGTACCATCTGGCGCTCATCGGCGTCGCGGCGCTCATCCTGGTGATGTCGCTGGTGCGGGTCGTGTCCGGCGAGACCGACATCACCTCCTCCGGCACGTTCGCCGCCGCCCTGCTGCTCGCGGTGCCGATCGGCCTGGCCGGGCTCGGCGGCCTGTGGGCCGAGCGGGCCGGCGTGGTCAACATCGGCCTCGAAGGCATGATGGTGCTCGGCACCTGGTTCGCGGGCTGGGCCGGCTACCAGTGGGGGCCCGTGGCCGCGCTGGCCGCCGGGCTGATCGGCGGCGCGCTCGGCGGGCTGCTGCACGCCATCGCGACCGTCACGTTCGGCGTGGACCACATCATCAGCGGCGTCGCCATCAACCTGCTCGGCCCCGGCATCACCCGCTTCCTGTCGGAGGTCCTCTACAAGGAGGGCACCCCGGCGGCGGAGGCGGGCGCGGGCATCACCACCTCGCCCGCCATCACGGGGCAGACGTGGACGCCCAGCCTGCCGGTGTTCTCGGACGGCCCCGACCTGCTCGGCAAGCTGGAGAGCACGCACTGGTTCCTGCTGTCCGACGTGGCCGGCATCGTGCGCGGGCTCACGCACGAGATCAACATCCTGGTGCTCCTGGCGGTGCTGCTGCTGCCGCTGACGTACTTCGTGCTCTGGCGCACCTCGTTCGGCCTGCGGCTGCGCTCGGCGGGCGAGAACCCGTGGGCGGCCGAGTCGCTGGGCGTCAACGTCTACCTGATCAAGTACATCGCGGTCGTCGCCTCCGGCGCGCTGGCTGGGCTCGGCGGCGTGTTCCTCGTCTTCGTCTCCACCAAGTACGTCGAGGGTCAGACGGCGGGGCGCGGCTTCATCGGCCTGGCCGCGATGATCTTCGGCAACTGGCGGCCCGGCGGGCTCGCCGCCGGAGCCGCGCTGTTCGGCTACGCCGACGGCCTGCAACTGCGCAGCTCCACCGCCGTCACCACGTTCTTCCTGTTCGGCGCGGTGCTGCTGCTGATCTATGTGGGGCTGCAGGTGCGCAGGCTCATGACGAACGACCTGGCGGGGCAGGAGACCAAGCGGTACACCCTGATGGCCGCGGCCGTCCTGGGCGCGGTCATCCTGTTCTGGCTCTGGCTGACCGTCGACAAGCTGCCGAACGAGTTCGTCTTCATCACACCACACGTGCTCACGCTGCTCGTGCTCCTGGTCGCCTCCCAGCGCCTGCGGATGCCCAAGGCCGACGGCGTCGTCTACCGCCGGGGGGAACAACATTGAACATCGACTGGAACGGCCTCAGGGACGAGGCGGCCGAGGCCATGCGGCACGCGTACGCGCCGTACTCCAAGTTCCCCGTCGGCGCGGCCGCGCTGGTGGACGACGGCCGCATCGTCACGGGCTGCAACGTCGAGAACGCCTCCTACGGCCTGGGCCTGTGCGCCGAGTGCGGCCTCGTCTCGGCGTTGCAGCGTTCGGGCGGCGGCAGGCTGGTGGCGTTCACCTGCGTGGACGGTCATGGTGAGCTGCTGATGCCGTGCGGGCGCTGCCGCCAGCTCCTTTACGAGTTCGGCGGCGAGGATCTGCTGGTCGAGACGGAGGACGGGCCGAAGCGCATGGCCGAGATCCTGCCGTACGCGTTCGGGCCGCAGGACCTCAGCAGGAGCGCGTGAGGTGGCCGCCATCGAGACCAGCGGGAGCGCGTGACATGGACGCCATCGAGGTCATCCGCGCCAAGCGCGACAGAGGCGAGCTGACCACGGCCCAGATCGACTGGGTGATCGACGCGTACACGCGCGGCGACGTGGCCGACGAGCAGATGTCGGCGCTGGCCATGGCGATCCTGCTGAACGGCATGGACCGCCGGGAGATCGCCGACTGGACGCAGGCCATGATCCGCTCGGGCGAGCGCATGGACTGGTCGGCGCTCGACCGGCCGACGGCCGACAAGCACTCGACGGGCGGCGTCGGCGACAAGATCACGCTGCCGCTGGCTCCGCTGGTGGCGGCGTGCGGCGCGTACGTGCCGCAGCTCTCCGGGCGGGGGCTGGGGCACACGGGCGGCACCCTCGACAAGCTGGAGTCCATCCCCGGCTGGCGGGCCTCGCTCTCCAACGACGAGATGCTCGGCGTGCTGCGCTCCGCCGGGGCCGTGGTGTGCGCGGCGGGGTCGGGGCTGGCGCCCGCCGACAAGAAGCTGTACGCGCTGCGGGACGTCACTGGCACCGTCGAGTCGATCCCGCTGATCGCCTCGTCGATCATGTCGAAGAAGATCGCCGAGGGGACGGGGTCGCTGGTCCTGGACGTGAAGGTCGGCTCGGGGGCGTTCATGAAGACCGTCCCGGCGGCTCGTGAGCTGGCCGAGACCATGGTCGCGCTCGGCACCGACGCGGGCGTGCGTACCGTCGCGCTGATGACCGCCATGGACCGCCCCCTGGGGCGGGCCGTGGGCAACGCGCTGGAGGTCGCCGAGTCGGTGGAGGTGCTGGCCGGCGGCGGGCCCGCCGACGTGGTGGAGCTGACCGTGCGGCTGGCGCGGGAGATGCTGGAGGCCGCCGGGATCTCCTCGGGCAAGGACCCGGAGAAGGCGCTGGAGGACGGGTCGGCCATGGACGCGTGGCGGCGCATGATCTCCGCGCAGGGCGGCGACCCGGACGCGCTGCTGCCCAGGGCCGCCGAGACGATGACGGTGGAGATGCCCGGCTCGGGGGTGCTGACCCGGCTGGACGCGTACGCCGTGGGGCTGGCCGCCTGGCGGCTGGGCGCCGGGCGGGCGCGTAAGGAGGACCCGGTCTCGTTCGGGGCCGGGATCGAGCTGCACGCCAAGCCGGGTGATCTGGTGCGGGCGGGGCAGCCGCTGATGACGCTGCACGCCGACGAGACGTCCCGCTTCGAGCGGGCGCTGGAGGCGCTGGAGGGCGGTTACGCGGTGGGGGAGGCGGTCGGGGAGCAGTTGCCCCTCGTCATCGACCGGATCACCGCACAGTAGGAGTCATCGGGCCGGGGTCATCGGGCGGCCGGAGTCAGCGGGCCGGAGTCAGCGGGGCCGGGGTGTCGGCGAACACCTCGGCCAGCACCGCCCGCTGCGTCGGCAGGGCTTCGGCGTGGCGGGCGCGCCCGTCGTCCGTGATGCAGACGAACACCCCCCGCCTGTCGCTGTCGCACACGCCGCGCGTGACGAGCGCGGCCTTCTCCAGGCGGGCCACCACGCGCGAGAGCGCGCTCTGACTGAGGTGGACTTCCTCGCACAGCTCCTGGATGCGGAGCTTCCTGTCGTGGTGCACGATCCGATCCAGCACCTCGAACTCGCTGGGCCCCAGGCCGTGCCGGTCGCCCAGCTCGCGCTCCAGCCTGCACATGGCCTGCGCGTGTTTGGCCAGGACGTAGTGCCAGGTGTCGACCACGAACCGCTCGTCCATGTCGCGGAGGTTACCACTTCGGGAAAACTCATGCAACGGCATTAAATGCACTTGCATTAGATGTGTGTGCATGTATTGTTCTGACCCATGTCCTCTTCCTCATCCCGCTGGGGCGCGCTCGCCGTGCTCTGCGCAGTGATCTTTCTTGACGCCCTGGACGTCTCGATGGTCGGTGTCGCCCTCCCCGCCATCCAGCACGACCTGGGCCTGACCACGTCCTCCTTGCAATGGGTTGTCAGCGGTTACGTGCTCGGCTATGGCGGTCTTCTGTTGCTCGGGGGCAGGACCGCCGACCTGCTGGGGCGGCGCAGGGTGTTCCTGGCCGCGCTCGGCGTCTTCGCCGTGGCGTCGTTGCTCGGTGGTGTCGTGGACGACGGCGGCTTGCTGATCGCGGCCAGGTTCATCAAGGGCGTGGCCGCCGCGTTCACCGCGCCCGCCGCTTTGTCGATCATCACGACGACCTTTCCCGAGGGCCCCGAGCGCAACAAGGCGTTGAGCATCTTCACCGCCTGCGGCGCCAGCGGCTACTCGCTCGGCCTCGTGCTGTCCGGCTTGCTGACCGAGATCGGCTGGCGGTGGACGCTGCTCATGCCGGTGCCCGTCGCCGTGATCGCGCTGGTGGCCGCGTTGAAGCTGCTGCCGAAGGGCCGGGAGGAGCGGGCCGAGGGCGGCCACGACCTGGTTGGCGCCGTGACGATCACCGCGTCGATGCTGCTGCTCGTCTTCACCGTCGTGCAGGCGCCCGAGGCCGGCTGGGCCTCGCTCCAGACGATCGGCTCGCTGGTGGGCGTCGCCGCCCTGCTCGGCCTGTTCGTCCTCGCCGAGCTGCGCACCCGCCACCCGCTGGTGCGGCTGGGCATCCTGCGCTCCGGCCACATCGTGCGGGCCAACCTGGGGCTGCTCATCCTCATGGGCTCGTACGTGGCCTTCCAGTTCGTGGCCATGCAGTACTTCCAGAACCTGCTCGGCTGGTCGGCACTCGGCACCGCCATGGCGTTCCTGCCCGCCGGCCTGCTCGTCGCCGTCACCTCCACCAAGATGGGCGACTTCGCCGACCGGTTCGGCACCGGCAAGCTGATCGTGATCGGCGCCGCCGCACTGGCCGGCGGGTACGCGATCTTCCTCGGCATCGACCGCACCCCCAGCCTCGGCGGCCTGGTGATCCCCGGCATGATCCTGCTGGGCATCGCGTTCGCGCTGTCGTTCCCCTCGCTCAACATCCAGGCCACCAACGGCGTGGACGACGACGAGCAGGGCCTGGCCTCCGGCCTGCTGAACACCTCAGGCCAGGTCGGCGGCGCGATCGTACTGGCCGTGGTGACCGCCGTGCTCACCTCGGGCGGCGGCGAGACGCTGTCCATCGGCTCGCTGCGCGCGGCCATCGTGGTGTCGCTGGTGCTGGCCCTGGTCGGGCTGGCCATCTCGGCGACGGGACTGCGCGCCCGCAAGGCCGTCCCCGCCGAGAACACGCGGGTCTACGAGACCGTCTGAACCAGGGCCCCGCCGGAACCCCCGGTGGGGCCCTTCCCTACGGCCTGACCGCGCCCAGCGGGGACCCGTAGTCGAGCCACTCGACCCAGTCGCCTGTCACCTCCGTGATGTCGCCCGACTTCACGTTCACCTTGGTCAGCGCCACGTAGTCGTCGTCGTCCCAGGACCGCACCAGCACCTCGTCCTCGCGGACCCAGCGCTCGACGGCGATCAGGTCGTAGTCGGAGAGGTCCGTGCGCGGCCCGCCCATGCGGCCGGTGCGGCCGTCCATCGTGACGAGCTCGGAGTCCGCCGTGATCAGGGCCAGCGTCCGGCCGTCAGGGGACACGGCGCCGCCGAGGTCGATGAGACCCGGGTCGATGCGGTAGCCGCCTTCGAGGGCGGTCAGGCCGTTCAGGTGGAACGTGGTGAGCGAGGCGTGGCCGGGCACGTCCGAGACGTTCCGCTGCTGGGCGACCGCCCGCGTCCCGTCGTCGGTCACCCCCAGGATGTGCACCTCCTGGCCGTACTCGTAGTGGGTGACGCCGGTGTCGAAATCGAGCGTGGCCCCGTCGGACAGGCCGAAGTCCACAGAGAAGAAGCGGCCGTTCGGTGAGACCGTGAGGTGCGGGGCGACCTGCGCGTCCCTGACGTCGATGAGCTTGACGACCCCTGTGGGCAGGTCGCGGACCGCGTACTGGCCGGTGAGCTGCCGGTAGGCGAGGCGGCGGCCGTCCTGGCTGATGGCCAGGGGCATGGTGACGCCGCTGTCCTCGTCGTAGCCGGCCCGCGCGCCGCCCAGCCGCCACTCGTTGCCGGACGTCGTCTGCAGCCGCCACTGGGCGCAGGGCCGGGGGTCGTTCGCGTTGTTCTCGCCCTCGCTGCGGCAGTAGCCCTGCCACGCGTACTGGATCGGGTCGTCCAGCTTGGCCGGCAGCAGGCCCGGCAGCTCCGCCTCCTCCTCTTCCACGGAGGGCGGCGTGTACGAGCTGGTCGGCGAGGTCATCGCCTGCTCGAACGTGGTGGCCATCGAGTTCACACCCGCCACGACCAGGGCCACGAACGCGCTCAGCGTGCCCACCGACACGGTCGTCCAGGTGGCCACGCGGATCCTGCGGCCCCTGGTGATGCGGGCCAGGACCGCGCCGGCCACGTCGGTGTGCGTGGCGGGCAGGGCGGTGACCAGGGCGACCAGCCCGCCGCGCGGCCCGGCGCCGTCGCGTGCGTGCGGCTCCGCGTGCTGGGGGGACGGCGCGGCCCACTCGGGTCGGTGTTCGCCGGACGGCGCCGCCTGCCCGGGATCGCGTTCCTCGAACGGCGCGGCCCACTCGGGGTGGTGTTCCCCGGACGGCGCCGCCTGCCCGGGCGCGCGCTCCTCGAACGGCGCGACCCACTCGGGACGCTGTTCCTCGGGCGGTGCCGCCTGTCCTGGATCGCGTTCCTCGAACGGCGTGGCCCATCCGGGGTGGTGTTCCCCGGACGGTGCGACCTCGTGCTCCTCGGGCGGCGCAGCCGCCTCGGACGGGGGCTGCGGGGCGGCGGGGAAGAGCTCGGGGTGGGTGGCCTGGAGGTGGGCGTGGGCCTGGTGGAGCTCCCTGTCCAGGTCACCTGTCCACACGCCGGTCATCGTCGCCACCTGCTGCGGGTGCAGCGCGTCGTGGTGGCGGGCGACGAAGGCGGCGCGGGTCCTGGGCGGCAGCACGCCCAGCGGGTACGTCGCGGGCGGCGGCACGTCGGCGGCCAGGAACCGCCGGTACAGCTCGCTCAGCACGACGAGGGCGGGCCCGTTGGCGCGGACGGCGGTCCAGCGGCGGCACACCTTCACCAGCGAGTCGATCGCCAGGCTCCTGGCGCGGTCCTGGTCGCCGGTCAGCAGGTACGCGGTGCGGACGAACGAAGGCCCGTAATCACCCAGGAAGATGGATAAATCATTGGACTTGCTCACGTATATGACTCCTTGTGGGTCGATCAAGGTAGAGGCGCACCGAACCCCGCGATGAACTGCGGAAACGCCGCTTGCGGCCCCGCACGCCGGGGCATCTACCGGGCATGCGCTCGTCATCCCCGCCCCGTGGCCGGCCGCTGGCTCGCGTGGTCGCCCCGCTCGCCTGCCTCTCCGTCCTGCTCGCCGGATGCGGCACCGCCCAGCAGACCGCCGGCACCCTGCCCCGGCAGACCTCCAGCGCCACCGCCACCCCCGGCACGCCGACCAGCACCACCGAGGTGGACGTCGAGCGGCCCGGGATGGAGCCCGCCGTCGTGACGGCCGTGCGGTACGCCGCCCACGCAACCTATGACCGGTTGGTCGTGGACCTCAAGGGAGATATCCCGGGATATAGCGTGAAATGGGTGGACGAGTTCGTCCAGGACGGCTCAGGCAAGCCCCTCGGCGTGCACGGCGGCGCCTACCTCCAGCTCACCCTCTTCCCCGCGAACGCCCACGACGACCAGGGGCGGCCGACCTGGGCGGGCGGGCCCGTCTACCAGGCCGGGCTCGACAACCTCACCGGCGTCGTCAGGACCGGCGACTTCGAGGGACGCGTCGGCATCGGGCTGGTGCTGGGCAGGCGGGCGCCGTTCCAGGTCACCGAGAAGGGCTCGCCGAGCCGGCTCGTCCTCGACGTGGCACACTGACGTCCGTGGTGAGAAAGATCGAGGGCCCGGCCCGCATCCCCGTACCTGGCGGAAAGCTCATCGACGAGCACATCGGCCGCGTCAACAGCGGCGACGAGGCGGTCTCCATCGCCCACATGACCGCCCCGCCGGGGTGGGAGGAGCCGGCGCAGCGGCCGTCGTTCACCGAGTACACCGTGGTGCTGCGCGGGACGGTGCTCGTCGAGCACGCCGAGGGGACGACCCGGGTCGAGGCGGGGCAGTCCGTGGTGACGGCGGCGGGGGAGAAGGTGCGTTACAGCGTCGGGCCGGAGGGGGCGGAGTACATCGCGGTGTGCCTGCCCGCGTTCTCCCCGGAGACGGCGGGCCGCGAGGACTGACGGCGAGGCCGCGTCGGCTGACGGCGGGCCGCGAGGACTGACGCCGGGTCGCGCGGATCGGCGGCCTTTCAATCGCGACGAGCCGCCCTGGCCGCGCGAGTGGGTCATGCTCATATCATGGCCAGATGAGCCCCACGCTAGACGAGATCCGGCGGGCTCCCAAGGTCCTGCTGCACGATCACCTCGACGGCGGTCTCCGCGCCGAGACGATCGTCGACCTGGCCAGGGAGAGCGACTACGACCGGCTGCCCACCACCGACCCCGACAACCTGCGCCAGTGGTTCGAGGAGGCCTCCGACTCGGGGTCGCTCGAACGCTACCTGGAGACGTTCGACCACACGGTCGCCGTCATGCAGAGCCGCGAGTCGCTCGTCCGCGTGGCCGCAGAGTGCGCGCAGGACCTGGCAGACGACGGCGTCGTCTACGCCGAGGTGCGGTACGCGCCCGAGCAGCACACCACCAAGGGCCTGAGCCTGGACCAGGTGGTGGAGGCGGTGCTGGAGGGGTTCGAGCAGGGCTCGCGGGGCCCCGGGGGTCAGCAGCGCATCCGGGTGGGCACGCTGCTGACCGCCATGCGGCACCAGGCGCGCTCCAGGGAGATCGCCGAGCTGGCCGTGCGTTACCGCGACGGCGGCGTGGTGGGGTTCGACATCGCGGGCGCCGAGGCCGGTTACCCGCCCACCCGGCACCTGGACGCGTTCGAGTACCTCCAGCGGGAGAACGCCCACTTCACCATCCACGCCGGCGAGGCGTTCGGGCTGCCGTCGATCTGGCAGGCCATCCAGTGGTGCGGCGCTGACCGGCTGGGTCACGGCGTGCGCATCATCGACGACATCTCCGTCGCCGGCGACGGCACCGCCAAGCTGGGCCGGCTGGCCGCGTACGTCCGCGACAAGCGCATCCCGCTGGAGATGTGCCCCACCTCCAACCTGCAGACCGGCGCCGCCGTGTCGATCGCCGACCACCCGATCGGGCTGCTGCGGCGGCTGCACTTCCGCGTCACGGTCAACACCGACAACCGGCTGATGAGCTCGACGAGCGTGTCGCTGGAGTTCCACAAGCTGGTGGAGGCGTTCGGCTACGGCTGGGACGACCTGCAGTGGTTCGCGGTGAATGCGATGAAGTCGGCGTTCATCCCGTTCGACGAGCGGCTGGCGCTGATCAACGGTGTGATCAAGCCGGGGTTCCAGCAGATCAAGTGGCAGCCGTGAAGCACACCTACCGGTCCAAGACGGCGTTCGTGCTGGCGTGGGTGTGGCTGGCGTTCGTCGCGTTCAACGTCTGGGACCTGATCGTGCGCTTCAACGGCAAGCCGTCGCTCATCGCGCTGGCCGTGCTCGGGGTGCTGACGGCGCTCGTCTACGCCGTCGCGCTGCGCCCCGCCACCGTCTTCACGGAGGAGGCGCTGGTGGGGCGCAACCCGTTGCGCACCACCGTGCTGCCGTGGGCGTCCGTCGAGGACGTCACGGTGTCGCACGCCATCACCGTGCGGCACGGCGAGGAGCGGGCGCTGCGGCTGTGGACGCCGATGAGCAGCGCCCGCGAGCGGGCCAAGGCGCAGCGGCGCGGCACGCCCACGCAGCGGCGCGGCCGGTTCCAGGCCGAGCCGACGCTGTCCAGGGGCGAGCAGGCGGCGATGGAGGCGTTCGCCGGAAAGACGCACGCCGACTGGGTGGGCGACCAGATCCGCGAGCGGTCCGAGTCGGCCAGGCGCCGCGGCCAGGACGCGGCGCCCGCCCGGGTGAGCTGGGCCTACGACTCGATCGGGGTGCTGGTGGCCGCTCTCGCGCTGGTGGTCGTCGCCGCCGTCATCCCCTGAGGCCTGCTTCTGCTGACGAACGCGGCCATGCCCGCCTGGGCGATGCCCGAGGCCTCCACCTGCTCGGCCGCCTCCGTCTCCACCTGAAAGGCCCGCTCCACGTCCGCCAGTGACGGCCGCAGCAGGGCCAGGTGCGCGGCGGTGGCCGTGCCGGGGGCGGTCCAGTGGTGCACGCGCGCGATCGCCGCCTCCACCAGCTTCCCGGCGGGCACGATCTCGTCCAGCAGGCCCGCCGCCAGGGCGTCGCGGGCGCTCATCCTGGTCGAGTCGAGCACCGTCCGCAGCGCCCTGCCGCCGACCAGCCGGGGGAGCAGGAGGCTGGCGGCGTTGGAGATCGACAGGCCGATGTGGTTCTCCGGGAAGAAGTACTCGGCCGTCTCGGTGCCGATGCGCAGGTCGAAGCAGAGCGTCCACTCGGCGGCGCCGCCCACGGCCAGCCCGTTGACCGCCGCCACCACCGGCACGCGCGTCTCCAGCACGGCCCTGGTCATGTCGTGGAACAGCGCCACCTCCTCGACCAGCGACCGGCCGACGGCCTGGTGGATGTCCTCCCCGGCCGAGAACGCCCGGCCGGTGCCGGTGACCACGATGCCTCTGGCGCTCGCGCCGTGCTCGCGCACGGCCGCCGCCAGGTCCGCGCGCATGGCGGCGGTGAGGGCGTTCAGCTTCTCGGGACGGGCGAGGGTGATCAGGGCCACCTCGTCGCGTACGGTCACGTCGATCATCGCTGCTCCTTGCCGGTCTGCGGGATCTGGATGGCGGGGGCGGCCCGCTGGTCGCGTCCGGGCCGCAGGAGGTGGCGCTTCTCGATGCGGGCGGACGGGGTCAGCGCGAACTCCTCGACGAACTCCACGTACGCCGGGACCTTGAAGCGGGCCAGGCGGCTGCGGGCGTGCCCGGCCACGCTCATGGCGGTGTCCTCGGTGGCCGGGTGGCCGGGACGGAGCTGGATGAACGCCTTCGGCACCTCGCCCCACAGCTCGTCGGGCACGGGGACCAGGGCCGCCGACAGCACCGCCGGATGCTCGGCGAGCACGCGCTCCACCTCGGCGCAGGAGATGTTCTCGCCGCCCCTGCGGACCATGTCCTTGATCCGCCCGACGTGACGCAGGTGGCCCTGCTCGTCGCGTTCGCCACGGTCGCCCGTGTGGTACCAGCCGCCTCTGAACGCCTCGGCGGTGGCCTCCGGGTGGTTCCAGTAGCCCTTCATCATCGGGACGCCCCTGACCAGGATCTCGCCGGTCTCGTCGTCGAGCACGACCTCCTTGCCCGGCGGCGCGACCCCCAGCGAGCCGGTGCCGACCGTGTCGGTCGCGTCGAGGGGCGACACCAGGTCGGGGCCGCTCTCCGTGGAGCCGTACAGCTCGCGCCACGGCGCGCCCCAGCGCTCCTCGAACGTGGCGTGCAGGTCGGGCTGGATGCCCGAGCAGAGCACCGCGCGCATGCGGTTGTCGCGGTCGTGCGGGCCCGGCGGCTGCTTGTGCAGGAGGAGGGGCATGGTGCCCAGCACGTACGTGAGCGTCGCCCCCTCCCGCCTGGCCGAGGCCCAGAAGCCGGAGGCGGAGAAGCGGGGCAGCACCACCAGGGGGACGCCGCCCATCAGGCACAGGAGGGTGACCCACTGGGGATCCATGTACGAGTACGCCTGCGCGATCATGAAGACGTCGTCGTCGCGGAGCCCGACCTGGTCGGCGGCGATGCGGGCGGTCCTGAGCCAGTAGTCGTGGGTGAGCATGCAGGCCTTGGGAAAGCCCGTCGTCCCCGACGTGTACTGAAAATTCGCGACATCGTCGGGGGCGAGGCGGGGGAGGGGGCGGGGCGTGCCGTCCTGCAAGGCGTCGAGAAGGTGCACGGCGCCGGGGATGTGCGGGGCGTGCTCGCCGGTGGTGATCGTGGCCACCGCGCCCGAGTCGCGCAGGACGTGCTCCAGGTCGGCGGCCCGGTAGCGGACGTTCACCGGCACGGTGATCGCGCCCGCCTTGAGCACGGCCAGCCAGCTCAGCGGCCAGCCGGGCACGTTGTCCATCATGATCGCCACCCGGTCGCCGGGGCGGACGCCCTTGTCGAGCAGGGCGCCCGCCATCCGGTCTGAGCGCTCGTCGGCTTCTTCGAAGGTGAGTGTGGTCGGGGAGACGTCGGCGTCGGTGGCGGTGGCGGTGGGGAAGCGGAGGAACTCGCGCGCGCCGTACGTGTTAGCGGCGTGCCTCATCAGGTCGGGGATCGTCTCGGTCATCCAGCGGCTCCCACGGGTACTCGGGCAGCAGGGAGAAGTCGGCGGTCGCGACGGGCTGAACGGCGGATGCGCGGACGGCGGCCAGGCCGATCGCGACGAACTCGGCGCACACCTGCTCCAGCGTGGAGCGCCCGTCGGGGCGGTACCACTCGCTGGTGCCGGTGCACATGGACATCAGGGCGAGCCGGGTGAGCTGCTCGTCGGCGACGCGGAACACGCCTTCGGCCACCCCGTCGGCCAGCGCGTCCTTCCAGTGGGCCTCGTACGCGTCGCGCAGGCCGATGATCTCGTCGTGAGCGGCCGAGCCGGGCGTGAGCGAGCGCAGCTCGCCGTCCATGACGCGGGTGGTCATGGGGTTGCGGGCGTGGACGGCGGTGAGCGAGCCGATGAGCAGGGCCAGGCGGTCGGCGGGACGGCTGTGGGGGGCGAGCAGGCGCTCGGTGGAGTCGATGAGGCCGCGCTGGCCGGCCCGCATGAGGTCGGCCAGCAGGGCCTGCTTGCTGGTGACGTGGTGGTAGATGCCGGCGTTGGTCATGTTGACCGCTCTGCCGAGGTCTCTGATGCCGGTGGCCGCGTAGCCCTGCCGCGCGAACAGCAGCACGGCCGCCGTCCTGATCCGCTCGCCGGCGTCGTGGTCGCGGTCGGTGAGATTGCTGATGATCATGTACCTACCGAACGTTCGGTCGCCCGCTTTCTCCCGGACGTTACCCCAAGGCCTGAAAAATTGCCATAGTGCCGATGAGTTTCAGGGCCCCGCACCGTACTGAAGGGGTGAAGGAGGAAACATGCCACAGATCATCGAGTTTCCCGACCGCCCGTACATCGGGGTGCGCGGCACCATCACCATGACCACCTTCGGGCTGGTCGCGGACCGCATCGGAGAGATCATCGGCTGGCTGGCCGAACGCGGCGCGCACTCGGCGGGGGCGCCGTTCCTGCGTTACGAGAGCGTCGACCTGGCGGCCGACCGGCTGGTGGTGCAGGCCGGTGTGCCGGTCGCGGCGCCGCTGGAGGGCGAGGGCGACCTCTTCGCCGCCGTCCTGCCCGCCGGACGGTACGCCACCGTCACCCACCACGGCCATCCCGACCAGCTCTTCGGCGTCGTCGAGGCGCTGCTGAAATGGGGCGAGGAGCAGGGGCTGGCCTGGGACATGACGGAGAAGGACGGGGCCGAGCACTGGGGGTGCCGCCTGGAGCTGTTCCAGACGGATCCCCGCGTGCAGCCCGACCTGCACGAGTGGGACACCGGCCTGCAGTTCCGCCTGGCCTGACCGGGCGCCGGCGCTGGGCGTCCTGCTCAGCGCCAGGCGTCCAGCAGGTGTTCCGGGGTGATGTGCGTGACGCCGTCCACCTCGCAGCCGCTGCGGGCGACGGCGTAGAGGGGGGTGGAGGTGTCCGCGCCCGGCATCCGGGAGCGGTGGACGATGAGCTCGCTCAGGTCGTGGTGGTCGAAGGGACGGTTCTCCAGCCACTTCACGGATCCGACGAAGGTGATCTTCTTGGCGACGGGCTCCCGGTCGGCGCCGATCAGGTCGATCTCGGGGTTGTTGGTGCGGGTCCAGTAGCCGCCGATCGCGCCGGTGTCCTCGGGCAGGCCGTCCATGCGACGCATGCTCTCCGCAATCACGGGCTCGATGGCCGTTCCTCGCCAGGTCGTCCATGAGCGGCGGATACGCTCCAGGATCAGGTCTCCCCGGTCACGTTCGATGTCCGTCATGCGAGTCCCGATGAACGAGATCCAGAACCGCAGATGTGAGTCGATCACGCGGTAGCGCGTGTCCCGGGAGGGACGCGTCGACAGCGGCCGTTCCACGGCGATCATGCGTTTCTCGAGGAGGAACTGGAGTGCGCGGTTCATGGTCGCGCGGGGGATCTCCTGTGTCGCGGCCGCGATGTTGGAATGCGTCCGCTGGCCCGATCCGATGGCCTTGAGGACCTGATGGGCATGCGCTTCCGGCGGGAACTCGGCAGCCAGAGCACGTTCTCCGCTGACGATCAGTGCTGAGAGCGGATCCTGGAGCGCCCGATCCAGATAGGTCCAGGGCGAAGCGCCCCTGGGCCACTCCTCACAGATCATCGGCAGTCCGCCGGAGATCAGATGAGCGTCGAACGCGTCGGCGGGAGACAGATCGAGTGCTTGCCCGACGTCGTACGGAGTCAGCGGGCCGATCACGAAGTCGGCGGCCCGCTGGTAGAAAGGACGCCCATAGGTGTTGATCGCCTCCATCATGGACAAATCCGAGCCGATGAGAAGCAGCAGGACCGGTCGTCGGGAGAACTCCTTGTCGAAGAGCTTCTGCAGCACGCCCTCCAGCGTGGGATCAGCTTTGATCAGGTACGGCAGCTCGTCGATGACCACGATGCTGGGAGAGTCCTCGGGCAGGCAGCGTGCCAGGAGGGCGAGCGCGTCGTGCCATGAGACGGGGCGCTGGTCGTCGAAGACGTTCGCGGCCGGCAGGTTCGACGAGCGAACGTCTTCGGTGAAGGTGCGCAGCTCAGCGCTGAGAGTCTGTCCGGTCGCCGTGTAGTACAGGTGCGGCACCTGTGACCGCCGGATGAACTCCTCGGCCAGGCGGGACTTCCCGACGCGACGGCGTCCTCTCACGAGAAGCGCGCGTCCTGGCCGGTCGTACTGACGACGAGCCGTTTTCTCGAGTGCGCGATCGAGCACGGTGAGCTCTCGTTGTCTGCCGATGAACGGTTCCATCGCCCTCCTTGGTCTCACAGATGAGACTATCCCTGAGAGGTGGTATCAGGAGGGTGACTTGGTGAACCTGTCTCTGCTGATGGTCTCATCAATGAGACAAAGAGCCCCGCATCAACGCCAGATCCTCCCCCCACCCGTCGAAAACGTCCCCGTGCCCGGCCGCCCGCGCGTGCGGCTCCAGCTCGTTCAGCAGCCTCCGCACCGCCCGCGCGACCTCCGGCGACAGCACCGCCTCCAGCCGGGGCAGCAGCTCATCGGCCGCCCACATGGGCAGGCGAAGCGGATGCCGCCGCAGCTCCCACGCCAGGTACTTGTTGTACGGCCGCACCCGCCCGTGCAGCGCGAACACGTACTCCAGGTAGTAGGGCAGGGACTCGGCGCCGTCGAGCCGCGCGCCGAGCGCGTCGCCGGCGCGGTCGTTCTTCAGACACCGGTACATGCCGTTAAGGAAACCGCCCAGCGCCTCCGGCGCCAGCACGCGCGCCTCCTCGGGCGACAGCGCGCCCTTCGCGGCGACCAGCTCGCCGATGCCGCCCGCGTCCTTCAGCACCTTGGCGTACGCGAAGGAGTACCGGTTCCATTCGGTGCCCGAGCCGGGCAGCGCGTGCGCGCGGAACTCGTCGAGCGTCATCACCGCCACGTCCAGCACCGCGCCCCGGCTCGGCGTGGCCGCAGAGGCGTCGGTGACGATCAGGTAGACGTCGTGGTCGGAGTGGGCGGTGGCGGCGCCCTCGCGGGCCTGGGAGCCGCTCAGCACCACCCCGAGCACCTTCGGGTCCTGTAAGGCCTGGGCCAGGAAGGCGTCGAAGGTCACAGGCCCAGCCGGGCGGTCAGGTCGGCCTTCAGCGCGTCGAGCCGCTGCTCCGCGCGTGTCCTGGCCTCCTGCGGGGTGCCGGTGACCGGGACGACGACCTCCAGGTAGCACTTGAGCTTGGGCTCGGTGCCGGAGGGCCGGACGACGACGCGGGCGTCGTCCGACAGGCGGTAGCGCAGGCCGTCGGTGGGCGGCAGGCCGCCGTCGCCGCGCGCGAGGTCGTCCACCCGCTCCACCGCCAGGCCGCCCAGCTCCGGTGTGTCATCGGTGCGCAGGCGGGTCATGGCGGCGGCGATCAGCGAGAGGTCGGCGACGCGGAAGGAGAGCTGGGACGTGGCGTGCAGGCCGTAGCGGCGGGCCTGGTCGTCGAGCAGGTCCAGCAGCGTGCGGCCGTCGCGCTTGGCCGCCGCCGCGATCGCTGCCACCGTGAGGGCCGCGCCGATGCCGTCCTTGTCGCGGACCGGCAGGCCCGCGTCCGACCCGATGCTGTAGCCGAGCGCCTCCTCGTAGCCGAAGACCAGCCCAGGGCCCGCCTTGATGATCCACTTGAAGCCGGTGAGCGTCTCGCCGTAGCGGACGCCGTGCCGCCGGGCGAGCTTGCCGAGCAGGGAGGAGGAGA
This sequence comes from Nonomuraea monospora, assembly GCF_039531895.1. Lineage (NCBI taxonomy): Bacteria > Bacillati > Actinomycetota > Actinomycetes > Streptosporangiales > Streptosporangiaceae > Nonomuraea > Nonomuraea monospora. The sequence continues at coordinate 125,226 of NZ_BAAAQX010000017.1, read as the reverse complement.
CGATGGTGGTGGCCACCATGCGGTCGCCGGTGGTGTGCGTGATGACGTGCTCGGCCAGCAGCCCGCCCACCTCGTCGCCGGTGAGCATGCGCACGCCGCCGCCGGGCAGCGGCACGCCCACCGCGCACCTGTCGGCGTCGGGGTCGTTGGCCAGCACCAGGTCGGAGCCGAGCTTGGCGGCCAGGGCGGCGGCCAGGTCCATCGCGCCCGGCTCCTCCGGGTTGGGGAAGGCCACCGTGGGGAAGTCGGGGTCGGGGTTGCGCTGCTCCTCGACCGCCATCGGGCACTCGAAGCCGGCCTGGAGGAAGGCGTCGGTGAGGGTCGCCGAGCCGACCCCGTGCAGCGGGGTGTAGGCCACGCGCAGGTCGCGGGCGTCGCCGAGCGGCAGCGCGGTCACAGCGGCGAGGTAGTCGTCGACGATGCCCTCGCCCAGCTCGGTCAGCGTGCCGGGGCCGTTCAGCGGCAGCTCGTCCACGCGGCCCACGGCGTCGATGGCGGCCGAGATCTCGCCGTCGATCGGCGGTGTGATCTGCGAGCCGTCGCCCCAGTAGACCTTGTAGCCGTTGTCGCGCGGCGGGTTGTGGCTGGCGGTGACCGTCACGCCGGCGTCGGCGTCGAGGTGGCGGACGGCGAAGGCCAGCACGGGCGTGGGCAGCGGGCCGGGCAAAAGCGAGGCGTGCAGGCCCGCCCCGGTCAGCACGGCCGCCGTGTCACGGGCGAACACGTCGGACTTGTGCCGGGCGTCGTAGCCGATGACCACGTGCTTGCCAGGGCCGAGCACCGCGGCCAGGCCGGCGGCGGCGCGCATGACGGTGACGCGGTTCATCCGGTTGGGGCCCGCGCCGAGTTCGCCGCGCAGGCCCGCCGTGCCGAACTCCAGCTTGGCCGCGAAGCGGTCTTCGAGGGCGGGCAGGTCCTCGTTCTCGATCAGCGCGGACAGCTCGGCGCGGGTGTCGGGGTCGGGGTCCTGCGCCAGCCATACGCGCGCCGCCCCCAGGAGGCCCTCCAGGTCCGGTCTCACAGCCGGTCCACCACCTTGGCCAGCAGCACGCCCATGCGGGCGGCCGTGGCGCGGCCCACCTCCAGGACCTCCTCGTGGTTGAGCGGCTCGCCCGACAGGCCCGCTCCCGGGTTGGTCACCAGCGAGATGCCCAGCACCTCCAGACCGGCCTCGCGGGCCGCGATGCCTTCCAGCACGGTGGACATGCCGACCATGTCGCCGCCCAGCGTGCGCAGCATGCGGATCTCGGCGGGCGTCTCGTAGGTGGGGCCGCGGAAGGCCACGTAGACGCCCTCGGCCAGGGACGGCTCGATCTCGCGGACCAGCGCGCGCAGGCGGCGCGAGTAGACCTCGGTGAGGTCGATGAACGTGGTGCCGGTGATCGGGTTGTCGCCGGTCAGGTTGATGTGGTCGCTGATCAGGACGGGGTCGCCGACGTTCTGCGTCTCGGGGCGCAGCCCGCCGGCCGCGTTGGTGAGCACGAGTGTGCGTACGCCGGCCGCCGCCGCCGTGCGTACGCCGTGCACGACCGCGTCCACCCCGAGCCCCTCGTACAGGTGGGTGCGCCCGAGGAAGATCAGCGCGTGCCGGCCGGAGGAGGTGCGCACGACGCGGATCTTGCCGCCGTGGCCCGCGACGGCGGGCGCCCGGAAGCCGGGCAGGCCGGTGAACGGGATCTCCCGCACCGTCTCACCGATCGCGTCGGCGGCGGGCACCCACCCCGACCCCATGACGAGGGCCACATCGAAGGTGTCGAGGCCCGCGGCGCTGCGGAGCGCCGCGGCGGCCTCTTCGGCCAGGCTGTACGCGTCTTTGGTCACCTTCAGTAGTTTAGGAGCAGCCTGTCCAGGACCCGCACCCCGAACTGCAGCGCGTCCACCGGCACCCGCTCGTCCACACCGTGGAACATCGCGGCGAAGTCCATGTCGGCGGGCAGCCGCAGCGGCACGAACCCGAACCCGCGCACCCCCAGGTCGGCGAAGAACGTCTTGTTGTCGGTGCCGCCCGACATGCAGTACGGGATCGCCCGCGCGGCAGGGTCCTCCTCCTTCAGCGCCGCGATCATCGACTCCACCAGCGCACCGTCGAACGAGGTCTCCAGCGCGATGTCGTGGTGCACGAACTCGCGCCGCACCTTCGGCCCGAGCAGCCCGTCGACGGTCTTGAAGAAGTCCTCCTCGAACCCGGGCAGGAACCGCCCGTCCACGACGGCCGTGGCCTGGCCGGGGATGACGTTCGACTTGTATCCGGCGCCGAGCTGGGTCGGGTTGGTGGTGTTGCGCAGGGTCGCGCCGACGAAGCGCACCAGCGGCCCGATCTTGTCCAGGATCGGCTGCGGGTCGTTCTCGTCGAACGGGAGGCCGAACGCGTCGGCGACCTCGGTGAGGAAACGGCGCACCGTCGGGGTGTAGGTGAGCGGCCAGTCGTGGCCGCCGATCCTGGCGACGGCCTTGGCGACCTCGGTGACGGCGTTGTCGTCGTTCAGCATCGAGCCGTGGCCGGCCGTGCCGTCGGCGATCAGCTTCATCCAGGCCAGCCCCTTCTGGGCCGTCTCGATGAGGTAGAGCCGCAGCGACGGGTCGACCTCCAGGGAGTAGCCGCCGACCTCGCTGATCGCCTCGGTGACGCCCTCGAACAGCTCGGGGTGGTGCGCGGTGAGGTACTTGGCGCCGTACACGCCGCCAGCCTCCTCGTCGGCCACCCAGGCGAAGACGAGGTCGCGGCGCGGCCTGCGGCCCTCCTGCTTGATCTGGCGCAGGACGGCCAGCATCATCGCGTCCATGTCCTTCATGTCCACGGCGCCGCGGCCCCAGATGTAGCCGTCGCGCACCTCGCCCGCGAACGGGTCGACCGTCCAGTCGTCGGCGTTGGCCGGCACGACGTCCAGGTGGCCGTGGACGAGCAGGGCGGGCAGCGACGGGTCGGTGCCCTCGATCCGGGTGATCACGTTGCCGCGGCCCGGCTCGCTCTCCACGTAGGTGGCCTCGATCCCGACCTCGGCCAGCCTCGACATGACGACCTCGGCCGCGGCGCGCTCGCCGGGGCCGCTGCCGTCGCCGTAGTTGCTGCTGTCGACGCGGATCAGCTCCACGCACAGGTCGGCGACTTCCTTCTCGGCAGCACTCGCGGCAGCGCTCGAATCAGGGGTCATGGTGTTCTCTCCAGTGTGAGCAGTCCGGACTTGTGGAGGTGACCGCGCTTGTACGCGCGGGTGATCAGCGTGAGGTCGACGTCGGTGATCTCGTCGTACCGGCCGACGACGCCGGTCATGAAACGGTAGAGCGCCGCCTCGTGCGCCGCCACGACCTGCACGATGAGGGAGTGCGTGCCCGTTGTGGCGGCGCAGTAACGGACGCTGGGGTGCGCTGCCAGTTGCTGGCCGACCAGGTCGAGGCCGTGCGGGCGGACCTTCAGCCAGAGCATGGCCTCCACCTCCAGGCCGAGCAGCGCGGGCTCCACCTCGGCCCTGGGCAGCAGCAGCCGCCGCTCGATCAGCGAGGTGACCCGCCTGCGGGCGGTCGGCACGGAGATGTCGAGCCGCTCGGCGACGGTGGTGAACGCGATCCGGCCGTCGGCGGTGAGCAGCTCGGCGATCTCCTGCTCCAGGGGTGAGAGCCCCTCCTCGTCGGGCAGCCGGTCGGCCGGCGGGCCGGGCCGCAGCTCGGCCACCTCCCGCTCGGTCAGGTAGGGGGCGTGCCACTCGGCGACGGTCCTGAACGTGTGCAGCACGACCTGGGTCTGCGTCTGCAGCACGCCGTCGATGTCGGAGACCTGCGAGGACAGGATGCGGTGCAGGTCCTCCCTGGACGGTGAGACCAGCTCGCAGCCGAGGTCGGCGGCCCCGGTCAGCGAGTAGACCGAGCGCGTGTCGGCCCGGTCGGCCAGCGCCTTGGCCACCTGCGCCGTCGTGCCGGGCCGCACCTGGACGTGCAGGTGCACCGGCCGCCCGTGCCCGGTGCGCAGGTCGTCGTAGATGGCCGTGACGCGGACCACCCCGTCGGTGATCAGCCGCTGCAGCCGGCGGGCGACGGTGCGCTCGTGCTCGCCCACGGCCCGGCCGATCTCACCCCACGACGCGCGGGGGCTGACTTGCAGCGCGGCCACGAGCCGCTGGTCGAGAACGTCCACCTGCACCCGTCTCATTGTCGGGAAGTTAAATATTTCAGCGAATATTTGACTGTTTCGGTCGCCCGAATGCACAGTAAGCCATCACGCACTTGTCAGCAAAGGAGCCCACGTGGCGACCTCCCCCCTCGCGCCATCACCACTCGGCATCCCCAAGAGCCGCGTCCGCCAGCTCATGGCGGCCAGCATCGGCAACGTCGTGGAGTGGTACGACTGGTATGCGTACACGTTCCTGGCGGTCTACTTCTCCGAGCAGGTCTTCCCGAAGGGCTCGGCCAACAGCCTCGTGCCGCTGCTGAGCTCGTTCGCCGTCTTCGCCGTCGGCTTCTTCATGCGCCCGCTCGGCGGCCTGCTCGTCGGCGCCTTCGCCGACAGGTACGGCCGCAAGAACGCCATGACGTTCACCATCGTCCTGATGGGCGCGGGGTCGCTGCTCGTCGGCCTGACCCCGACGTACGCGGCCGTCGGCCTGCTCGCGCCGATCATCCTCACCCTGGCCAGGCTCATCCAGGGCCTGTCGGTGGGCGGCGAGTTCGCCGCCGCCACCACGTTCCTGGTGGAGTCGGCCCCGCCCGGCCGCCGCGGCCTGTTCTCGAGCTTCCAGTACGTCAGCACCACCATCGGCCAGCTCATCGCCTCCGGCCTGGCCGCGCTCCTGGCCACCAGCCTGGTCGAGGCCGACATGGACTCCTACGGCTGGCGCATCCCGTTCTTCGTGGGCGCCGTGCTGAGCCTCGTCGGCCTGTGGATCCGCAAGGGCGCCGACGAGACCTCCGCCGTGGCGGAGGAGATCCGGCGGGGCGAGGCCGAGCGGCCCAAGCTGTTCGACTTCCTCAAGCACTACCCGAGGTCGGCGGCCACGATCGTGGGCATCACGATCGCCGGCACCGTCGCCTACTACACGTGGACCAGCTTCCTGCCCACCTACGCGCAGATCACCGTCGGCTTCGACAAGGCGGACTCGCTGCAGATCGGCACGATCTCGCTGGTCTTCTTCATGATCCTGCAGCCGCTGCTCGGCATGCTGTCGGACCGGGTCGGGCGCAAGCCGATGCTGATCACGTTCGGGCTCGGCTTCCTCATCCTGCCCGTGCCGCTGCTCGGCCTGCTCACCGACTCCTACGCGAGCCTGCTGATCGTGCAGCTCGTCGGCATGGTCTTCCTCGGCTGCTTCACCTCGATCTCGGCCGCGGTGAACTCCGAGCTGTTCCCGACCCGGGTGCGGGCGGCGGGGGCCGGGTTCCCGTACTCGCTGACAGTGGCCCTCTTCGGCGGCACCGCCCCGCTGATCGGCACCGCGCTGCAGGAGGCGAAGAACCCCGGGCTCTTCCCCTGGTACATGTCGGCGCTGGCGCTCGTCTCGACGCTGGTCTACCTCTTCGTGCTGAAGGAGACCAAGGACCAGCCGCTGCGCTGACCCCTCAGCCGCCGAACGAGGTGCAGGGGCGCTCCCGCAACTCCTTGACGTACTCGTCGGGGGCGCCCGCCCGCTCGGCCGCCTCGGCCAGGCTGCCCAGATAGCGGGCCGAGGGCAGGCCGCCCTCGTAGCCGTCGAGCACGTAGAACCAGGCCACGACCTCGCCGTCGAGCGTCTGCACCCGCAGCCGCACCTTGTGGTACGCGCCGCGCACCGCGCCCTCCCACTGGTCGAGCGAGGTCTCCTCCCAGTCGGGCACGTCGTAGAGCACCACGAACACGTGCTCGTCCGGGGCCTCGACGATCGTGGCGATCGCGCCCTCCCAGGCGAGGTCCATGCCGCCGAACGTCAGGCGCCAGCCGGGCAGCCAGCCCACACCCCAGATGGGCGAGTGGGGGGCACGCATCGCCATCTGCTCGGGATCCATGTTGGTGCCGTACGCGCCGTACAGTTTGAGATCACTCGGCTTGCCCGAACGGTCCGAAGGCCATGCCACGATCCACCCCTCCCGCCGGGTGCCACTCGTCATCCAGCTACCCGCGCCATCCTGCCACGCCTGGGCGCCGCGCCGGTCCACCGAATCGGGCGGCGCGAGAGTCGTGTCCGCCGGCGCTGAACGATCGCCCGCGGCGGTGATCACGGCCCCGTTGTCGCTTCGCCTGGCCGGTGCGGGAGAATGGGACACGTGACGAGGATCGTGATCATCGGTGGCGGACCAGGCGGCTACGAGTCGGCGCTGGTGGCCGCTCAGCTAGGCGCGCAAGTCACGATGGTCGAGCAGGACGGCCCCGGCGGGGCGTGCGTGCTGACCGACTGCGTGCCGTCCAAGACTCTGATCGCGACCTCGGTGCGCAAGCAGGCGCTGCTCGACGCCGCGTCCCTGGGCGTGTCGTTCTCCGGCGGGTCCGACGGCGACGCCGGCGTGGTCGGGGTCGATCTGCCGCTGGTCAACAAGCGGGTCAAGGAGCTGGCGCAGGCGCAGTCGGCCGACATCGCGACGCGGGTCGAGGCCGAGGGCGTGGAGATCATCAAGGCGCGCGGCCGGCTGGTCGACCCGCAGGTGGTCAGGGCCGGCGACCGCACGATCAGGGCCGACGTGGTGCTGGTGGCGACCGGGGCGACGCCCCGCGTGCTGCCGGGCGCCGAGCCCGACGGCGAGCGCATCCTCACCTGGCGGCAGCTCTACGACCTGGAGGAGCTGCCCGAGCACCTGATCGTGGTCGGGTCAGGGGTTACGGGCGCGGAGTTCGCGGGCGCCTACCGCTCGCTCGGGGCCGAGGTCACGCTGGTGTCCAGCCGCGACCGGATGATGCCCAACGAGGACGCCGACGGCGCCGAGGTGCTGGAGGAGGTCTACCGGCGGCGCGGGATGAACGTCATGGGGCGCTCGCGGGCCTCGTCCGTCAAGCGCACCGCCGACGGGGTGGTGGTGACGCTGGAGGACGGGCGCACCGCTGAGGGCTCGCACGCGCTGATGACCGTCGGCATGATCCCCAACACCTCCGGCATCGGCCTGGAGGAGGCCGGGGTGCAGCTCGACAGGGGCGGCTTCGTCAAGGTCGACAAGGTCTCGCGCACCTCCGCGCCCGGCGTGTACGCGGCAGGCGACTGCACGGGCGTGCTGATGCTGGCCTCCGTCGCCGCCATGCAGGGCCGGATCGCGGTGTGGCACGCGATGGGCGAGGCCGTGCAGCCGCTGCGGCTGGCCACGGTGTCCTCCAACATCTTCACCGACCCCGAGATCGCGGCGGTCGGCGTCGCCCAGCGGGCCATCGAGGCGGGCGAGATCGAGGCGAACGTGGTCAAGCTGCCGCTGGCCACCAACGCGCGGGCCAAGATGCAGGGCTTCAACGACGGGTTCGTGAAGCTGTTCTGCCGCCCGCACACCGGCATCGTGCTGGGCGGCGTCGTCGTGGCGCCGCGGGCGTCCGAGCTGATCCTGGCCGTGTCGGTGGCGGTGCAGCAGCGGCTGACCGTCGACCAGCTCGCGCACACGTTCGCGGTCTACCCGTCGCTGTCGGGCTCGATCACCGAGGCCGCCAGGCGGCTGATGCAGCCGGGAGTGTCCATCTAGTACATGTGAGATGCCTCATGCCGCCAGTGCGTATTTGAACGCACCGGCGAAACCGCTCGGTTTCTACCGTGAAAGCGCACCAGGGACATTCAACACAGAAGGAGTAGTCCCGTGGCTTTCAGAAACCGAGTGCTCGCAGCGACCGCCACCGTGGCCGCGGCGGGCGCCATCCTCGCCGGCGGTCCCGCCGGCGGCGCCTCCGCCACCAGCGCCATGGGGGCCCAGAACATCAGCACGCTCATGACGGTCTGCACCAAGGACACGATCAGGAACTTCAACGCGTGCACCCCGTTCCAGCGCAGCGTCTTACTGAACCCTGGCCAGTCCAAGACCTTCGTGGTCGAGGGGCTGAGCAACCCGGCGGCGCCCAAGGGCGGCATGAAGGGCATCGTGAGCTGGGAGGTGTCGATGGACGCCGTCGGCAACGCGAGGGTGCGCTACCGCGACGACGGCTTCTTCACGCTGCTGTTCGACTCACCCGGCAACAGGACGGTGGGCGACACCGTCGTGCCCGCCAGTGCTCTGACGAACGTCACGCTGCCCACGAGCGGGGCCGCCGTGTTCCGCCAGGCCGCCGTCACCGACACGACGCTCTTCAGCGGCTCGCGCACGGACTTCACGCTGTCCGCGCGCATCGGCCTGTAGAACCGCGGCCAGGGAGCTCCGGGCCCGGCCACGTCAACGGTTGACCTTTGTTGGTATGGACACCAAACTAAGTCACGAGTTGGCGCAGCCGTTCTGAAGGAGCTTCCATGCCCTATCGCCCGCCGCTGGTCGCGCACGAGTACTTCGTCGCCGACCCGCCCGAGTTGCCGGTCCGTGAGCGGGGCGAGGGCGGCCTGTCCGCGCTCACCTCCGCCGAGCTGGTCGCGGCCGACGGCGCCGAGGTGATGCTGAAGGCGGTCACCTCGGCGGAGGAGACGCTGGTCGTGCAGGTGGGCGTGGCGGGCGAGGGGGTCATCAGGGTCCGGCTGTCGGAGGACGCGACCGCCAGGCCGCGTTCCGAGCGGGCCATCGCGCTGGTGTCGCCCGGCACGTACTCAGGGGCACGTGTCGAGGCGGCCACCGGCGGGCCGATCGTGATCGACGCCGGCCCGCTGCGGGCCGAGATCAGCCTGCACCCCTGGCACCTGCGCTTCACCGACGCGGCGGGGCGGACGCTGGTCGAGCAGGACCGGGGGCACATCGACATCAGCGGCAGGCTGCGCACGCTGCCGTTCGGCCGCTCCAGCTCCGCCGGTACGGCCGTCGCCTATCACGAGAGCTTCGTCGCCGCCCCCGACGAGGCGTTCTCCGGGTTCGGCGAGTCGTTCACCCGGCTGGACAAGCGCGGCCAGCGCCCCGTCATGTGGAACTTCGACGCCTTCGGGGCCGAGTCGCAGCGGGCCTACAAGAACGTGCCGCTCTACCTGTCGAGCAGGGGCTACGGCGTGCTCGTCGACAGCGGCGCGCCCACGGAGTTCGACGTGTGCCAGTCGACGCACAGCGCGGTGCAGATCGTGGTGCCCGACGACGTGCTCGACTACTACGTGATCGCCGGGCCGGCGCCGTCCGACGTCCTGGACCGTTACGACCTGCTGACCTGCCGGCCGTCGCTGCCGCCGAAGTGGGCGTTCGGGACGTGGATCTCCTCCGGCTTCTGCGTGGACAGCCAGGAGCGGGTGCTGGCCAGGGCGCGCACGATCAGGGAGCGCGGCATCCCGTGCGACGTGCTGCACCTGGACACCTACTGGCAGGCCGACGGGCACTGGTCGGAGCTGAAGTGGGACGCGGTGAACTTCCCCGACCCGGACGCCATGCTCGCCGAGCTGGACGCGATGGGGTTCAAGGTCTGCCTGTGGATGAACCCCTACATCTCCCACCTCAGCCCGGCGTTCCGCGAGGCCGCCGAGGCTGGATACTTCCTGCTGAACCAGGCGGGTCAGGTGTACGTCGCCGACTGCTGGCACGGCTCGTTCCCGGCCTGCGGCATCGTCGACTTCACCAACCCGGCCGCCGCCGAGTGGTTCCAGGGCCTGCTGCGCCCGCTGCTGCGCCAGGGCGTGGCCGCCTTCAAGACCGACTTCGCCGAGGGCGTGCCCGGCGACGCCGTGGCGCACAACGGCATGACCGGCGCCGACCTGCACAACGTCTACACGCTGCTGTTCAACGATCTGGTCGCCGGGGTCACCCGCGAGGTCAACGGGCACGACCTGGTCTGGGCGCGCTCGTCGTACCTGGGCGGGCAGCGCCACAGCGCCCAGTGGGGCGGCGACACCTACACCAGCTACGCCGCCATGGGCAGCACGATCAGGGGCGGGCTCGCGCACGGCCTGTCCGGCGTGCCGTTCTGGAGCCACGACGCGGGCGGCTTCACCGGGCGCCCGACGGACGACCTGTACGTGCGCTGGAGCCAGTTCGGCGCGCTGTCCCCGCTGCTGCGGCTGCACGGCACCACGACCAGGGAGCCGTGGGAGTTCCCCGAGGTCGAGGCGGAGGCCGTGGCCGCGCTCAGGCTGCGCTACCGGCTGATGCCCTACCTCTACTCGGCGGCCGTGGAGGCGGCGCGCACGGGCGCGCCGATGATGCGGGCGCTGTGCGTGGACTTCCCCGGCGACCCGGTGGCCTGGCAGGCCGACCTGCAGTACCTGCTCGGCCGCGACCTGCTCGTCGCCCCCATGACCGCGCCGGAAGGCACCCGTCAGGTGTACCTGCCGCGCGGCCTGTGGGTGGACTACTGGACGAACGAGGTGCTGGAGGGCGCCCGTTACGTCACGGTCAGCAAGCCGCTCGACCAGATCCCCCTCTTCGTCCGGCACGGCGCGCTCATCCCCGTCCAGGAGCAGCGGGACACGGTGGACGTGCCGGCCGAGATCACCCTCGTCGCCTTCGGGGGCGGCGACGGAACTGTCGAAATCCACGACGCGGACGGCGTGACGGTCGCCGCCGCCACCAGGGACGGCGAGGAGCTGCGTGTCGCCGTCACCGGCCCGAAGCGCGTCACCGGGGTGGAGATCGCCCCGGTGGCCGGAGCTCCCGCGCGGGCCGTCATCTCGTAACACCCCCCTGGAGGGATCATGGTCAGATTGAGAGGCGCGGCGGTGCTGGCCGCCGCCGCGCTCGCCCTGTCGGCCTGCGGCTCGGGAGGAGACTCGGGCACTCCCAGCCCGGCCGGCTCCGAGCCGCGCGTGCTGAAGCTGTGGCACTACGAGACGGCCGACAGCGCCATGGGCAAGGCGTGGGCCGAGGCGATCAAGAAGTTCGAGGCGTCGCACCCGAACGTGACCGTCAAGTTCGAGGAGAAGGGCTTCGAACAGATCCAGAAGACGGCCAGCATGGTGCTGAACTCCGACGAGGCGCCCGACATCATGGAGTACAACAAGGGCAACGCCACGGCCGGGCTGCTGTCCAAGCAGGGCCTGCTCGCCGACCTGAGCGAGGAGGCCGCCAAGCGGGGCTGGGACAAGCTGCTGCCCGGCGGCCTGCAGACCACCGCCAAGTACGACGACCGGGGCGTGATGGGCTCCGGCAAGTGGTACGGCGTGCCCAACTACGGCGAGTTCGTGATGGTCTACTACAACAAGGACCTCTTCGAGAAGCACAAGGTCGAGGTGCCGGCCACGTTCGAGGAGTTCACGGCCGCGCTGGACACGTTCGTCAAGGCCGGCGTGACGCCCATCGCCAACGCCGGCGCCGAGTACCCGGCGCAGCAGATCTTTTACCAGCTCGCGCTGACCAAGGCGCAGAAGCCGTGGCTGGAGGCGTTCCAGTCCTACAAGGGCAAGGTCGACTTCCACGGCCCCGAGTTCACCTACGGCGCCGACACCTTCGCCGACTGGGTGAAGAAGGGCTACATCGCCAAGAACTCCTCCGGGCTCAAGGCCGAGGACATGGGCGTGGCGTTCATGAACGGCAAGTTCCCCATCGTGATCAGCGGAAGCTGGTGGTACGGCCGCTTCGCCTCCGAGATCAAGGACTTCGAGTGGGGCCACTTCCTGTTCCCCGGCGCCACGATGTCGCCCGGCTCCAGCGGCAACATCTGGGTCGTGCCCGAGAAGTCGGAGAACAAGGACCTGGCCTACGACTTCATCGACATCACGATGAGCAAGGACATCCAGAACCTGCTCGGCAACTCCGGCGGCATCCCCGTGGCCGGCGACGCCACCGCGATCACCGACGCGAAGAGCAAGGAGCTCATCGAGACCTTCAACAAGCTGACCACCGCCGACGGCCTGGCCTTCTACCCCGACTGGCCCGCGCCCGGCTACTACGACGTGCTGGTCGCCGGGGTGCAGGAGCTGATCAACGGCAGCAAGACCTCCGCCCAGGTGCTGGACGACCTCGCCAAGCCGTACGAGGACAACCTCGCCGACATTGGCAACTAGATGAGGGTTCGCACGAGGGGATACTGGCTCTACCTGGTCCCCAGCCTGCTGCTGTTCCTGGCCGTCATCGTCGTGCCGTTCCTGATGAACGTGGGCGCCAGCTTCACCCGCTGGTCGGGGGTGGGCACGCCGAGGTGGATCGGGTTCGACAACTACTCCAGGCTGCTGGAGGACGAGCGGTTCTGGGAGTCGTTCCAGCACAACGTGGGGCTGATCGTGGCGATGGCCGTCGTGCCCACCATGATCGGCCTCGTGCTGGCGGCGGCGCTGTTCGACTACATCGGCAAGCGCTTCGGGCCCCGCACGGCCTCGTCGCTGCGCGCGATGTACTACCTGCCGCAGGTGCTGCCGGTGGCCGTGGCCGGCGTGGTGTGGGGCTGGATGCTGCACCCGTCGTACGGCGCCGTCAACCAGATACTCGGGCTGGACCTCGACTGGCTCGGCGACCCCGACCTGGCGCTGGCCACGGTCATGGGGGTCATGGTCTGGTTCCAGCTCGGCTACCCGGTCGTCATCTTCATGGCCGGGCTGCAGCGGGTGGACCCCGCCTACTACGAGGCCGCCGAGATCGACGGGGCCTCGTGGTGGCGCAGGTTCTGGCACATCACGATCCCGCAGATCCGGCCGGAGATCTTCGTGGTGCTGCTGACGTGCACGATCGCCGCGCTGAAGGTGTTCGGGCCGATCTTCGTGCTGACCCGCGGAGGGCCCGGGAACGCGACGATGGTGCCGTCGTACTTCTCGTACCTGAACTTCTTCCAGAAGAGCAACGTCGGGTACGGCTCCGCGATCGCCACCGTGCTGGCGCTGATCATCATCGTGGTGACGTTCCTGTTCCTGCGCGTCCAGGAGCGTGAGTCATGAGGGGCCCGGGGCGGTGGGCCGTGCTGTTCGCGCTGGCCGTGCTGGCCGTCGTGATGATCTTCCCGTTCGTGATCGTGGCGATGAACGCGGTCAAGTCGCCCGCCGAGTACAGCTCGCAGGGGCCGCTGAGCCTGCCCGACGGGCTCTACCTGCAAGGGATCGTGGACTTCTGGAACCGGGTGGAGTTCGGCACGAAGCTCTGGAACAGCTTCGTCATCAGCGCGTCCGTGGCGGTGCTGGCGGTCGTGCTGTCGGTGCTCAACGCGTACGCGCTGGGCATCGGCAGGGTGAAGGGGCGGCTGTGGATCCTGGTGCTGTTCCTGGTGGCCAACACGCTGCCGCAGGAGTCGCTGGCCTATCCGCTGTACTACCTGGCCAAGGCCGCGGGGCTGTACGACACGCAGCTCTCGGTGATCATCGTGATGACCGCGATCCAGGCGGCGTTCGGCACGTACCTGCTGAGCGCGGTGCTGGGCCAGTTCCCGAAGGAGATCCTGGAGGCGGCGGAGATCGACGGGGCGGGGCGGCTGCGCTCGTTGTGGCGGATCGTGGTGCCGATCAGCCGGCCCACGATCAACGTGCTGCTGATCTTCTTCTTCATCTGGACCTGGAACGAGTTCTTCCTTCCGCTGATCTTCCTGATCTCGAACGACACGCAGACGGTGCCCGTCGCGCTCGGCGTGCTGCAGGGCGAGAAGTACATGGACGCCACCATGTCCAGCGCCTCGGCCCTGCTCGGCGTCGTGCCGGCGATCGCCTTCTTCCTGATCTTCCAGCGCACGCTGACCCGAGGTGTGACGGTCGGCGCCATCAAGTGATGGAGTCTCAATGCGAAAAATCCCATTATTAGCGACTTTGACCCTCGCTGCGTCCCTGCTCTCCGCGCCCGCTCAGGCCGCCGAGACCTACCCCTTCCAGAACCCGGCCCTGCCGCTGGAGCAGCGGGTCGAGGACCTGCTCGGCCGGCTCACCCTGGACGAGAAGCTGGGCCTGCTGCACCAGTCGCAGCCCGCCATCCCGCGCCTGGGCATCGCCTACCACAAGAACGGCACCGAGGCCCTGCACGGCGTCGCCTGGTCCAACCACCTCAACGACAACTGGAACCAGAAGTTCGCAAGCGGCACCGTCTTCCCGCAGGCCATCGGGCTGGCCAGCACCTGGGACACCGCCCTGATCAAGAAGGTCGGCTCGGCCGTCGGAGACGAGGCCCGCGGCTACAACGCCGCCGACCCCGTGCTGTGGGGACTCCAGGTGTGGGCGCCCGTGGTGGACCTGCTGCGCGACCCCCGGGCGGGCCGCAACGAGGAGGGCTACTCCGAGGACCCGCTGCTGACCGGCGCCATCTCGACCGCGTACGGCAAGGGACTGCAGGGCGACGACCCCACGTACCTGAAGACCGCGCCCGTCCTGAAGCACTACCTGGCCTACAACAACGAGAACAACCGCAGCCTCACCTCCTCCAACCTGACGCCCAAGCTCAAGCACGAGTACTACGAGCCCGCGTTCAAGGCGGCCATCTCGGCCGACGCCGCCACCGGCGTGATGGCCTCCTACAACCTGGTCAACGGGCGGCCCAACCACGTCAACCCCGACCTGAACGACGCCGTGCGGTCGTGGACGAACAAGACGCTCTACAACCCCAGCGACGCGTGGGGGCCGCACGCGCTCACCGACCTGGAGCACTACTACGACGACAAACCCGAGGCGTTCGCCGCCGTGCTCAAGGCCGGGCTCGACAGCTTCACCATCGACGGCAGCGACATCAGCATCATGGTCGCCAACCTCAAGGCCGCGCTCGCCCAGGGCCTCATCACCGAGGCGGACGTGGACAAGTCGGTGCGCAGCGTGCTGTCCATCCGGACGCGGCTCGGGCACTTCGACCCGGACGGCGGCCCGTACAAGAAGATCACCGCCGATGTGATCAACAGCGCCGCACACAAACAGCTCAACCGCGAGACGGCCGGCAAGGCGGCCGTGCTGCTGAAGAACTCCGGCGTGCTGCCGCTGGCCAAGCCCAGGTCCGCGGCCGTGGTCGGGCCGCTGTCGGCCAAGCTCTACCGTGACTGGTACGCGGGGCAGCTCCCGTACCAGGTGACGCCGCTGGACGGGGTCAAGGAGCGCGTCCCCGACGTCACCACCGGCGAGGGGCTGGAGCGCATCGCGCTCAAGCACCTCGGCTCCGGCAAGTACATCACCGCCACCGGCACCGGCCCCGACGACAACGCGACGCTGAGCGACACCGCGCCCACCGCCGCCTCCCAGTGGGACCTCACCGACTGGACCGGCGGCGTGTCCACGCTGCGCAACGCCGGCAACGGCAAGCTGCTCGGCGGCGACTGGCGCTCGCTCGACACCGACGACGCCGAGCCCGACGGCTGGTACGTCTCCCAGCAGTTCGCGCTGGAGAAGCAGCCCGACGGCAGCCACCTGATCAGGTACGCCGGCTACGAGACCGTCGAGGGCTGGTTCGCCCTGCCCGACGCCTACGTCGGCGTCACCGCCGAAGGCGCGCTCGGCCTGGTGCCCAAGGCGCAGGCCGCGAAGTTCGCCAAGGAGGTCGTCTCCGACGGCGTCGCAGCCGCCGCCGCGCAGGCCGCCAAGGCCGAGGTCGCAGTCGTCGTGGTGGGCAGCCACCCGTTCGTGGCCGGACGCGAGTTCCACGACCGCGACAACCTGCAGCTCGGCGAGGGGCAGCGGCGGCTGATCGAGGCCGTGCGCAAGGCCAACCCGCGCACCGTGGTGGTCCTGGAGACCAGCTACCCCGTCATCGTGGACGCGCCGACGCTGCTGTGGACCACCCACGCGGGCGCCGAGACCGGCCACGCCGTCGCCGACGTGCTCTTCGGCGACGTCAACCCGGGCGGCCGGCTCACCCAGACCTGGCCCGCCACCGACGACCTGCCCAGCATCCTCGACTACGACCTCACCAAGACCGGCATGACCTACCTGTACGGCCAGGACAAGCCGCTCTACGCCTTCGGGCACGGCCTGAGCTACACCTCCTTCGCCTACCAGGGCCTGCGGGCGCAGGGCGAGCGGGTGAGCGTCAAGGTCACCAACACCGGCAAGGCGAAGGGCGACGAGGTCGTCCAGCTCTACACCCACCAGCAGTCCTCCCGCTTCGAGCAGCCCGTCAAGCAGTTGCGCGGCTTCCAGCGGGTGACGCTGAACCCGGGCGAGACCCGCACGGTCACCTTCACCCTGAAGAAGTCGGACCTGGCCGTCTGGGACCACACCCGCGGCAAGTGGACCGTCGAGAACGCCACCCACGACGTGCTCGTCGGCTCCTCCTCCGACCGGATCCGCCAGTCCACGACGCTGCGCGTGTCCGGCGAGACCGTCCCCGTGCGCGACCTGACCAGGACGACCCGGGCGATGGACTTCGACGACTACTCGGGCGTCGCCTTCGCCGACGAGAGCAAGGTGCGCGGCGAGGTCGTCGAGGGCACGGCGGGCGACTGGGTCTCCTTCACCAGCGCTTCGTGGGGCTCGCGGCTGACCGCCTCGGTCGCCTCCGTGAGCGGCGGCTCGTTCGAGGTGCGGCGCGGCTCGCCGACCGGCGCGCTGCTGGCGACCGTGCAGGTGCCCGCCACGGGCGGGATCTACCAGTACGGGACGGTGAGCGGCACGGTGAAGGCGGGGACCGGGAGCGTGTTCCTGGTGTTCAAGGGCGACCTGCGGATCAAGGACTTCGCGTTCACCAGGTCGTGATCAAGGTTCGGCAGAATCTGCGATCCACTCCGTTCGCGAAAGGCGACTGATGAAGCGGATGATCGCAGGTGCCGCTGTGGCGGCCATGGCCGTGGTCATGGCCGCCACTCCCGCCCACGCTGACCCGGTGAAGGCGTTGCAGGTCAAGCTGAAGGCGGGCAAGGGGGTGAAGTTCCGCGACGTCACGTCGCTGCTCCAGAACAACGACAAGATCACGTTCCTGTGGCGCACCGGGAAGTGGCGGCTCGGCGGGAAGGGCGTCGTCGCCTCCGACATCACCGCCGACTACACGCAGTACGGCGGCGCGATGTTCGACTACATGCGGGGGCTCAAGGGCGGGCGCACGATCTGGGTCAACGGCAGAAGCTGGACCTACGCCCCCGGTGGGCGATCCGAGGAGGACTTCCTGGGCCTGACCGGCGGTCACGTCGGCGCCTACTCCCAACTGGTGAACCCGGCCGAGCCCGCCACCCTGAAGGTGCTGCTCAAGGGCGCGAAGAAGGGCCGCACCTACTCGGGGCGGCTCACCCAGGCCACGCTGTGGAAGGTGTCGCCGTGGTTCCGGGCGTCGTCCACGTTCTTCCAGGGCGCCAGGGTCGTGGTGCGGTACAAGCTCACGCTCGGCCCCGACCACCTGCCGCGCAAGCTCGTCACCTCCCATCCGGCCGCAAGCCATGTGGGAGCGGGGATCGAGGTCGGTGACGGCCGGTTCAGCACCGAGACCACCTACACGGGGTGGGGCTCGGAAGTGAGGATCTCGGCGCCTTGACTCCACTGGATAGCAGTGTTATCTAATAACTAGGTAGTTCTGCTATCCAACGGAGGTTCCCGTGACTGTGATCGTCCTGCTGGTCGCCACCGTGGCGTTCCGGCTGCTCGGCCTGGCGGGCGTCCGCCGCTTCGGCACCTGGCGCGTGAGCGCCGCCCACGGCCTCGCGGTCATGCTCGTCATGACCGCGAGCGCCCACTTCGTCCCCGGCGACGTGACGTTCATGCCCAACTACGACGACATGGTGGCCATGGTGCCGTCGTTCGTGCCGTTCCCGGGCCTGATGGTGTACCTGAGCGGGGTGCTGGAGCTGGCCGGGGCCGTGGGGCTGGTGCTGGAGCCGACCCGCAAGGCCGCCGGGATCTGCCTGGCGCTGCTGTTCGTGGCGTTGCTGCCGGCGAACGTGAACGCGGCCCAGCTCGGGCTGGAGGATGTCGGGTCGCCGCTGTGGCAGCGGGTTCCCGAGCAGGTCCTCTACATCGCGGTCGCGCTCTGGGGCGCGGGGCTCTTCACGCGCTTCGGGGCAGGCCGCGTCTCGGCGGGGCGCGTCTCTGAGCAGCGTGTCTCGAGCAGCGCGTCTCGCAGCAGCGCGTCTGAGCGGCGCGACTTGCCGGAGCGCGTCTGAGTGGCGCGGCCTGCCGGGGTCTCAGCGGACCGTCCAGCCGCCGTCGATCACCAGCGTGTGCCCGGTGATCAGGGACGCGGCCGGTGAGGCGAGGAAGAGCACGGCCCCCGCGACGTCCATCGGCTCCCCGATGCGGTGCAGCGCCGCGATCCGCTCGATCACGTCGGCCTCGAACGCCGGGTCCGACAGGGCGGGCGCGGTGCCGGGGGTGCGGATGAAGGTCGGCGCGACGTTGTTCACGGTGACGCCGTGCGGGCCCCACTCGACAGCCAGGCAGCGGGTGAGGTGCGCGATGGCCGCCTTGGTCATGCAGTAGACGGACTCGCCGGGCAGGGCCACCTCGCCGGCCTGCGAGCCGACGTTCACGATCGTGCCGTGACCCTGCTCGATCATCGCCCGTCCCGCCGCCTGGCTGGCCAGGAAGGTGCCCTTCAGGTTCACCTGCAAGGTCCGGTCGAAGTCCGCCTCCGTGACGTCCTCGGCCGGGTTGCCGGGAGCGATGCCCGCGTTGTTGACCAGGATGTCGATCCGGCCGAACCGCTCCAGCGTGCTCCGCACGGCCGCCTGTATCTGGCCTGGCACGGTCATGTCCATCTGCAGCGGCAGCGCGGCGCGCCCCATCCGCTCGATCTCGGCTGACAGCCCGCCGTCCGCCGTCGCGTCCCGCAGACCCAGCGCGAGGTCCGCTCCGGCGTTGGCCAGGGCCAGTGAGATGGCCCGGCCGAGACCTCGCGCCGCGCCCGTGACCAGCGCGATCTTGCCATCCACCCGGTACTCGGGAAAGCCTGTCATGACACCCCTTAATTGGTTGCCTGTCCAAACTATTGACCTCTGTCGCGCGCGTGTGTGAGCCTGCTGTGTGAAGCTCATGCGCGAAGGCGCGGCGACGGTCAGGGTCGGTGCACTCTGCTCGTGCATGGCGGTCATCTGACGCCTTTGGTGCGCCTGCCGGCGTGCCTGGAAAGGAAGAGCCGCGCATGCGAAGAAGATTATTCGTCATGCTCACGACCGCCGCCGTCCTGCTCGTGGCGGCCGTGGTGCGGATGTCGCCGGTCTCGGCGGTCGCCGCGGACCCGTACGCGTACAAGAACGTGCGCATCGACGGCGGCGGCTTCGTGCCGGGGATCATCTTCAACCCGACGGAACGCAACCTCATCTACGCCCGCACCGACATCGGCGGCGCGTACCGGTGGAACCAGTCCACCAAGTCCTGGACGCCGCTCCTCGACTGGGTCGGCTGGGACAAATGGGGCTACAACGGTGTGATCAGCATGGCCACCGACCCCGTACAGACCAACCGCGTGTACGCCGCCGTCGGCATGTACACCAACACCTGGGACCCCAACAACGGCGCCATCCTGCGCTCCACCGACAAGGGCGACACCTGGCAGGTCACGGCGCTGCCGTTCAAGCTGGGCGGCAACATGCCGGGACGCGGCATGGGCGAGGCCCTGTCCGTGGACCCGAACGACAACCGCGTGCTCTACTTCGGCGCGCCCAACGGCAACGGACTGTGGCGCAGCACCGACTACGGCGCCACCTGGGCCAAGGTGACCAGCTTCCCCAACGCGGGCAACTACGCCCAGGACCCCAGCGACCCCAACGGCTACCTCAGCCACCGGCCCGGCGTCGTCTGGGTGACCTACGACAAGCGCTCGTCCACCGCCGGCACCGCCACCAGGACCATCTACGTCGGCGTCGCCGACAAGGACAACACGGTCTACCGCACCACCGACGGCGGCGCCACCTGGTCCCGCCTGGCCGGCCAGCCCACCGGCTACATCGCGCACAAGGGCGTGCTGGACACCGTCAACGGCTACCTCTACCTCGCCACCAGCGACACCGGCGGGCCGTACGACGGGGCCAAGGGCGACGTGTGGCGCTACGCCACCGCCACCGGCGCCTGGACCCAGATCAGCCCCATCCCGTCCTCCAGCGCCGACGACTACTTCGGCTACAGCGGCCTGACCATCGACCGGCAGGACCCCGCCACCATCATGGTCGCCACCCAGATCTCCTGGTGGCCCGACGTCATCTTCTTCCGCTCCACCGACTCCGGCGCCACGTGGACCCGCGTATGGGACTGGACCTCCTACCCCAACCGCTCCTTCCGCTACAAGATGGACGTCGCCGCGAACCCCTGGCTGACCTTCGGCACCAACCCGCAGCCCCCCGAGGTCACGCCCAAGCTCGGCTGGATGACCGAATCCCTGGAGATCGACCCGTTCGACTCCAACCGGATGATGTACGGCACCGGCGCCACCATTTACGGCACCGAGGACCTCGGCCTGTGGGACTCCGGCGGCCAGTTCACCATCAGGCCCATGGCCAAGGGCCTCGAAGAGACGGCCGTGCTCGACCTGATCAGCCCGCCCAGCGGCGCGCCCCTGGTCAGCGGCCTCGGCGACATCGCCGGCTTCCGCCACACGAACCTGGACACCGTACCGTCCATGATGTTCACGCAGCCGAACTTCACCTCCACCACCAGCCTCGACTACGCCGAGAAGTCGCCCTCCATCATGGTCAGGGCGGGCAACTTCACCGACGCCGACCGCCCCAACGACAGCCACGTCGCCTTCTCCACCGACGGCGGCGCCAACTGGTTCCAGGGCACCGAGCCCGGCGGCGTCAACGAGGGCGGCACCGTCGCCGCCGCGGCCGACGGCTCCCGCTTCGTCTGGGCGCCCAAGGGCGTGACCCCCGTCTACTCGGTCGGCTACGGCAACTCCTGGCAGACCGCCTCCGGCCTGCCCACCGGCGCCACCGTGGAGTCCGACCGGGTCAACCCGCAGAAGTTCTACGGCCTCAGCGGCGGACGCCTCTACGTCAGCACCAACGGCGGCGCCACCTTCACCGCCACCGCCGCGACCGGCCTGCCCGCCACCGCCACCAAGTTCAAGGCCGTGCCCGGGATCGAGGGCGACCTGTGGCTCGCCGGAGAGGGCGGCCTGTGGCACTCCACGAACAGCGGCGCCTCGTTCACCAAGGTGTCCGGGGTGACGAACTCCGTGAACGTCGGCTTCGGCAAGGCGGCGCCAGGGGCGACGTACCAGGCGGTCTACGCCGTCGCCACCGTTGACGGCATCACCGGCCTGTACCGCTCGGACAACGGCGGGGCGGCCTGGGTGCGCATCAACGACGACAAGCACCAGTGGGGGAACATGGGGGAGGCGCTGACGGGGGATCCGCGGGTGTACGGGCGCGTCTACCTGGGCACCAACGGGCGCGGCATCATCTACGGCGACCGCACCGGCCCTCCCGTCACCGTCACCCCCACCGTCACCCCGACGGTTACTCCGACTGTCACTCCGACCGTGACGCCGACCACTGGCACTGGTTGCACGGCCACCTACAAGCCGGGCAACTCGTGGCCGGGCGGATTCCAGGCCGAGGTCTCCGTCCAGAACACCGGCACCTCCGCCATCACCGGCTGGCGGGTGACCTGGACCTGGGCCGGTGACCAGAAGATCACCACCATCTGGAGCGCCACCCAGACGCAGTCGGGGACGAACGTCACGGCCGTGAACGTCGGCTACAACGGCAACCTGGCCGCCGGCGCTTCCACGTCGTTCGGCTTCAACGGCAGCTACTCCGGCACCAACACCCCACCCACCACCCTCACCTGCACCCCGGCCTAACCGCCACAACCGTGGGAGGCGCTGCGTCGCGCGCTCACGCAACGCCTCCCAACGGCTCATGTATCCATGGAAGACCTTGGAAGGACGAGGACGCATACCGCCCGATCGAAGCACGCGGTTCGGGCAGGTGGCGAAGTCAGTACACGTGTTGTAAATCTAGGCGTGATCTACAACACGGTCTTGTAGATCACGCCTTGTGGATTTGATTGAGCTGACGGCCTTGATCGCTGATCTTCGTAGTGAGGGCAACGACTTCGCCGAGGTTGAGGTCAAGCAGGCTTCGGGAGGCTTCCCGTCCTCGCTCGCGCCGACACTGTCGGCGTTCGCCAATACTCCGGGAGGCGGGATAGCGATCTTCGGCTTGGATGAGTCGGACAGCTTCGGCGCGGTGGGAGTCTACGACGTCGTAGCCTGCAAATCCGCGTTGGCCTCACTGTCAAGGAACGGCCTTGAGCCACCCATAAATCCGCAGACCTGGGATTATGTCGTGGAGGGCCAGGCCGTTGTCGTCGCGAAGATCGATGAGATGTCGGGCTCGATGAAGCCCTGCCGGGTTCGTTCTACAGGGAAGGCGTATCTCCGATCCTATGATGGCGATTACGAGCTTTCGCAGCTCGAAGAGCAGGCTTTCATCGCCAATCGTGACACACCTCGCTTCGATCAGGCGATGGTGGATGGTGCCACCTCGGCGGAGCTGGACGAGGATCTCGTTGCGACCTATGTCGACTCCTGCCGTGCCAACTCGGCTGCCCTGGCCCGCATGTCGGATGCCGAGATTCTGTTCAGAACAGACGTAGTCTCGGGTCCTGACAGGAGCCCCACCCTGGCCGGCCTCCTCTCGCTGGGAGTGTATCCGCAACAGTTCTTCCCGAACCTTGTCATTCAGGCCAGCGTGGCTCCTGGTCCGGGAGACCCCAAAGGCACCAGAGTTGTTGACGCGAAGAGATTCGACGGGCCGATCCCGTTGATGCTGGATCAAGCCCTCAGATGGGTTCAAAGGAATACAAGAACTCGAGTACGCTTCGGCCGCGACGGACACGGTAGGGACGAGCCCGAGTATCCGATGGAGGCAGTCAGGGAGCTGCTGTCGAACGCGCTCGTTCATCGCGACCTAGGACCTTATGCGCTGGGTGAAGCCATCACCCTTCGCATCGAGAACACTCAGCTCATCCTCAGCAACCCAGGAGGGCTGTGGGGGCTGTCGGTGGGCAGGCTAGGGCAGACAGGTGTTACATCCTCGCGAAACGGATACCTCGTCAGGATATGCCAGAATGTGCGACTCGGGCGCGATCAACGTGTCGTCGAAGCCCTTGCCTCCGGAATTCCGACGGTTCTGCGGAGTCTTCGTGAGGCCGGCATGGTATCCCCTCGATTCCATGATCAGGGTGTCCGATTCACGGTACGAGTGCCGAATCACGCCCTGCTCTCGTCCGCCGACCTGGAATGGCTCTCCGAAGTGAATCCCCGGGCACCGCTGAGTGACATACAACGTCATGCACTCGTCGCGATGCGCCACGGTTTGCGATGGACGAACAAGACTCTCCGTGAAGCCTTCTCCATGGATTCGCTCGAGGCGCGGAACACTCTGGGGGGACTGGTCGATGCAGGGGTAGCGGAAGCAATCGGAGAACGTGGCGGACGCGTATACCGGCTCGCTCATGGACTTGAGAACCGCTGGCCCGCACAGGTCCAGCAGCGTCTCCCCCTTGAGAGCGTGACGTCGGCACCTTCCTCGTCTCGCCATGCACAAGAAGAAGAGCCACCCTCAAACAAACCAGTGGTGTCGCGCCGGAAGGGCGCTCGTAGAGCGAATGCCGATGAGATACGAGGGCTGCTTGCTTCAGGCCCTGTTTCGGCTCCCCGAATTCGCGAGATGACCGGGCTCTCGGAGCGTCAAGTGCACTATGCCCTGGCTCTGTTGAAAGAGGAAGGGGATGTGATACTCGTAGGAGGGCGAGGCGATAGGCACAGCATGTGGCAACTGGCGGCACCGGCAGATAATTCCACCGATCCGAATCCTGAAGCGTAACCCGGGCCGATCGCCACTCGCATGCGTGCGCCCCGCCACCATCAAGCAGGACGATCCGCTGCTCGACTTGATCCACCAGTTCGTCACCGTCGCCGCGCGAGGCCGTACCTTACTGACGAACGCCTGAAGACCCTGATCCAGGCGGTCAGCGACATCCTCAGCGAGGAGAACACCCGCCTGCTCCGCCTGTCACTGCAGCCGACCACCTGACCCCGCCCCCGAGCCTGCGGAGGCTCTCATCGGGTAGCAGCCTGCCATGCACACACTCGTCAAGAGCCTGATCGCGGGCGCGGCAGGCACCAGCGCGCTCAATATCGCCACATATCTCGACATGGCGATCCGGGCCCGCGCCGCCAGCAGCACCCCGTCCCAGGCCGTCGAGAAGCTGACCGACCTGACGGACATCAGCCTCGGCGACGGCGAGCAGGCCGACAACCGCAAGGAGGCCCTCGGCGCGCTCCTCGGCTACGCCACGGGCGCCGGCGCGGCTCTGTGCTACGGCCTGCTCTCCTCGGGCCGCCGCCCGTCCTGGCCGGTCGGGGTGTCCGCGCTGACGGCGCTCGCCATGACCGGCTCGAACGCGCCGCTGACCGCCCTCGGCACCACCGACCCCCGCGAGTGGCCGGCCTCGGCCTGGGTGTCGGACGTCATCCCGCATCTCGCGTACGGGATCACCGCGTACGTGGCGTACGAACTGCTCTCTTGACAGGAGAGACGGGCGGGCGAAGCGTGACGCACACACGCGTCACCCGAGGGGGCCCGCCATGCCCGTGCACGAGATCCGCATCGACCCCGCCCTCCCGCTCCGCGACGAGCCCGGAACCGGCCACAACCGCTGGCACCCCGACATCCCGCCCGTCGTCCGCTGCGCGCCGGGCGACGAGGTCGTCATGGAGACCAGGGACGCGTTCGACGGCCAGATGGGCCAGGACGCCACGCTGAAGACCGTCGAAGCCCCGGACCTCGACGTCGTCCACCCGCTCACCGGCCCGGTCCACGTGGACGGCGCGCAGCCGGGCGACCTCCTGGAGATCGAGATCCTGGAGATCGCCCCTGACACCTACGGCTACACCGTGCAGGTGCCCGGCTTCGGCTTCCTGCGTGATGTGTTCCCCGAGCCGTTCATCGTGCGCTGGCACCTCGCGGACGGCTGGGCGACCTCCGACGACCTGCCGGGCGTACGCGTGCCGGCGGCCCCGTTCATGGGCACGATCGGCCTCTCACCCGGCCACGCCGCCCTGTCCAGGATCACCGCCCGCGAGCAGGCGGCCCTGGAGCGCGGCGGCTTCGTCCTCCCACCGTCCCCGGACGGCGCCGTCCCCGCCACCGTCGGCCGTACCGGCCTGCGCACCATCCCGCCCCGCGAACAGGCGGGCAACGTGGACATCAAGCAACTCGGCGCCGGCACCCGCCTGTACATCCCGGTGGACACGCCGGGCGCCCTCTTCTCCGCCGGCGACGCCCACTTCGCCCAGGGCGACTCCGAAGCCTGCGGCACCGCCATCGAGATGCGCGCCACCCTACGCGTCCGCTTCGCCCTCCACCCGGGCGAGGCCGCGGCCAAGGGCATCAGGGGCCCGCGCTTCGCCCGTTCGGACTACTGGGTGGCGCCGTCGTACGCGGCTCCGCGCCGTTTCTACGCGACCACCGGGATGTCGGTGAGCCGCGACGGTGAGGTGGTGGCCGAGGACGCGACGCTGGCGGCGCGGAACGCGCTGCTGGAGATGATCTCGCATCTGGGGGAGCGGGGGTGGAGTGCGCAGCAGGCGTACGCGATCTGCAGCGTGGCGGTGGATCTCAAGGTGAGCCAGTTGGTGGACGTGCCCAGCTTCCTGGTGTCGGCGTTCCTGCCGGAGGACATCTTCACGGATTAGTCCCGGAGGCCTGTAGCGCTGCGTAGCGACACGCCATGTGTTCAGGAAACCCCCTTGTTCCGTGGCCAACGGAGATAAGGTGTTTCCTGAACACCGAGGACGGGAGAGTCCGTGATGGCGGCGGACCCGCAGCCCCCGAGCGAAGCAGAACTTCTGCAGGTAGGAAGAGCTGCGCTCGATGACCGGTTGCCGACTGGATGGGATCTCCGGCCCTTGGCCCGGGAAACGCAGGATGCGCGCTTCGACGCTCTTTGGCAGGTGACAGCACCGGACGGAACCTCGGTCGTGCTGCTAGTGGAAGCGAAGCGCGTAGTGCTAAGGCGTGACCTCACTGTGCTGCATCAACAACTGGATGCCGCGGCGAAGCAGCATCCAGGCAGCCACGGGCTTGTCGTCGCCCGCTACCTGTCGCCACCTGTGCGCAAGTGGCTCTCTGAGGCTGGCCTGTCCTACATAGACGCGACGGGCAACATGGCCCTGAACGTCTCCAAGCCCGGTCTGTACCTTGCAGACCGCGGGGCTGACCATGATCCGTGGCGCGGCACTGGGAGACCGCGTGGGACGTTGAAGGGCGCACCGGCAGCGAAGGTGGTGCGCGCGCTGGTGGACTATGGCAGATCTTGGACGATCCGCGAGTTGGTCAAAGCTGCCGATTCTTCTACCGGGTCCACCTATCGGGTGATCGAGTTCCTCGAGAACGAGGACTTGGTGACGCGGAACAGCTCGGGCGCGGTTGTGGTTCCGAGTTGGGTCGCGCTGCTGAGACGTTGGAGCGAGGACTACGGGTTCGTGCGGAACAGTCGCGTGACACGCTGGATAGCACCAAGAGGCCTTCCGGACCTCATGCGGCGGGCATCGGAGAATCCAGTCCAGTACGCCGTGACCGGAACCTTGGCCGCGTCCACCTGGGCCCCCTATGCTCCCGCCCGCGCTGCCATGATCTACACGGCGGATGCTCAACACACTGCACGACTATGGGACCTTCGCCCGGCGGATGCCGGAGCGAATGTGATGCTGGCCGAGCCGGAAACCGACGTCGTCTTCACCCGTACCCTCACCGACGCCTCCGGTTTCACGATCGCAGCGCCGTCCCAGGTCGCCGTCGACTTGATGACGGGTCCTGGACGCAGTCCCTCCGAAGCCGAAGAACTCATCGAATGGATGACGCGACATGAATCCTCCTGGCGTAGATAGTGGCGACATCCTCGTACGATCTCGATCCGCGCTGCTTGATGCGTTGGCTGCGCTGGATGCCCACCGCGACGCTGTGATCGTCATCGGTGCGCAGGCCATTTACCTGCGTACCTCAGGAAGTCCAGTCGCACTCGCCGAGACGACGAAAGACAGTGATCTCGCGCTCGACCCGAGAATCCTGGAGGACGAGCCGCTTTTGGAACGGTCCATGATGAGTGCGGGTTTCTATCGCGATCCCATCGGAGGACAGCCCGGAGCGTGGCTCAACCCCGAGGGCATCCCCGTCGATCTGATGGTGCCCGAAGCCCTCGCAGGACCAGGGACGAGAAACACGCGGGGAGCCCGCATTCCACCTCATGATCGCCGTGCCACTCGGCGCGCTCGAGGCCTGGAAGCCGCCGTCATCGACAACTCGAGCATGAACGTCTCTGCCCTTGACCCGGCCGACCTTCGCGTCTACCAAGTCAGGGTCGCCGGGCCTGCGGCCCTGCTGGTGGCCAAACTCCATAAGATCGCGGAACGACTTTCTGCTCCTGACCGGCTGAACGACAAGGACGCGCACGACACGTACCGCATCCTCATCGACGCCGACACCGCAGAGCTGGCCGCCACTTTTACGCTTCTGTCTCTCGAACCCATCAGCAGTGAGGTCACAGGCCAGGCCATCGAACATCTGGCCGCACTGTTCGCGGTCGGGCCCGACGCGCTCGGCTCCATGATGGCCGGACGCGCTGAAGAAGGGATCGGCGAGCCCGAGACTGTCGCCTTGGCCGCGTCCCTGCTCGCTGCTGATCTCGTGAGCGCCTTGCAGCGCGGTTGATTGTCCTCGACGTGGTCCTTGCGGTCTCGGTGGACGTGTCCAAGGCTCGTTAGGACGGTTCATGCCGGGGAGAGCGCGAGAGGGCTGGGAAGCCCTCTCGCCCCGGGGTTCGCGGCGAATGCCGCGAACCCCGAACGAACACAGCCCGAGCCGTAAGGCGAGGTCCTTTGGGGGCGGGCCCGGGAAGAACGCCCGAGCGATCAGCCCTTGATGGCGCCCACGATCACACCCTTGGTGAAGTGGCGTTGCACCAGGGGATACATGATGAGCGCAGGAATGACGGCGATCACCACGATGGCCATCTTGATAGCCAGGGTGGGAGGCGCGTCCCCCGTGACCCCGGCCGTTGCCGCCGGCAGCGGGTTGGAGTCCACCACGTACTGCCGCAAGATCAAAGCCAACGGCCACTTCCGAGTGTCATCCATGTACAACATCGCGTTGAACCAAGCATTCCAATATCCCACCGCGTAGAACATGGCCACCACAGCCGTGACCGCCTTGGACATCGGCAGAACGATCTGGACCAGGATCCGGAACTCCCCGGCCCCATCGATCCGCGCACTGTCCAGGATCTCCTGCGGAATGCCCATGAAGAACGACCGCAGCACCACCACGTTGAACGCCGAAACAGCGGTAGGCAGGATCAACGCCCAGTAGCTGTCCTTCAACCCGAGCCCGCTCACCATCAGGTATACGGGAATGATTCCGGGAAAGAACACGAACATCAGCAGAACGCTGAACAGCAGCGGCCGGTGCAGGAAGGACCCGGGGCGCGACAGCGAGTACGCCCCCAGGATGCTAACCCCGGCACTGATGAGCGTCCCCACCACGGTGACGCCGGTGCTGACGATCACAGCCCGGCTGACGACGGTGTCGGAGGAGATCTGCCGGTAGGCCTCGAACGTGATCCCGTCGGGCACCAGCACGAGCCCGCCCGCCCGGGTGACGGTGCCGGAGGAGCTGAGGCTGGTCAGGACGATGGTGTAGAGGGGGCCGAGCACGGCGACGAGGATGAGCGTGATCAGGGCGCCCTTGCCGAGCTGCCCGGCCGGTGAGGGGCGTTCCTCCCACGGGGCCAGCCTGGCGGGCTTTCCAGGCCGTCTGCGCGTCAGTGTGGTCATGATCGCGAATACACCCCTCGTTCGCCGAACGCGTGCGCCACCCGGTTGGCCGCGATGATGAGCAGCAGCCCGACGAGGCCCTTGAAGAGGCCGGCCGCCGCCCCGTAGCCGAGGTCCCCGGTGCGGATGCCGGACCAGTACACGAACGTGTCGAAGACTTCGGACGCCTCGCTGCCGACGGCGCTGCGTTGCAGCATGAACTGTTCGAAGCCGACGTTCAGGGCGTCGCCGAGGCGCAGGATGAGCAGCAGGACGATGACGGGGCGCAGGCCGGGCAGGGTGATGTGCCACATGCGCCGCCATCGGCGGGCGCCGTCCACGGCGGCGGCCTCGTAGAGGTTGGGGTCGATGGTGCTGAGGGCGGCCAGGAAGATGATGGCGCCCCAGCCGGCGTCCTTCCAGATGGTCTGGGACGTGAGCAGCAGGATGAACGTGTCGGAGTTCGTCATGAGGTCGACGCCCTCGTAGCCGTTCGCTCGCAGGGTCTGGGCCAGCAGGCCGGCGCCGCCGAACATCTGCTGGAAGATGGCGATGACCAGCACCCAGGAGAAGAAGAACGGCATGTAGACGACGCCCTGCACGAACGCCCGCAGCCGGGCGGAGACGATGCTGTTGAGCAGCAGCGCCAGCAGGATCGGGATGGGGAAGTAGAAGAGGAGCTGGAAGGCGGTGATGGACAGGGTGTTGGTGATGGCGCGGATGAACTGCGGGTCCTGGAAGAGCAGCGCGAAGTTGGTGAAGCCGATGATCGGGCTGCCGAGGATGCCGTCGGTGTAGGGGTTGTAGTCCTGGAAGGCGATCACGTTGCCGAGCGCCGGGACCCACCAGAAGGCGACGACGATCAGCAGCATCGGCAGGTTCATCACCAGCAGCGGCCAGTCGCGGCGGAGTTTGGCCCGCCAGGTCAGCTCGTGCGGCTTGGTGCTGGTCGGTGGGGGTGTGGTACGTCCGGGGGCGCGCCGCCGGGTGGTCACGGCGCCCACGGGAAGCCTCTCATCGCGTTCATGAAAAGCTCCTCAAAGCCTGCCGTTCTCACGCGCGACCTTCTGGTAGAACTCGCGCGCCTCGTTGCCGCCCTGCTCCTGCCACTCCTTGACGATCTTGGGCCATTCGGAGACGGGCCGCTTGCCGCGGAAGATCTCCTGCATCTTGTCCTCGGTGGGGGTGGTCAGCCCGGCCATCTTGGACGGCGTCTCCACGCGGATGCCGACGAACGGGTCGTTCTCCAGGAGTTTGGACGCCTTGGTCTGCCAGTCCCACGACGCCTGGACGAGGCCCTCGTACTGGCTCATCGAGTTGGCGTTGGGGCGGCCCGACAGGAACAGGTAGGTGGGCGCGACCTCCTTGCGCCCGAGCGCGGTCTGCTTGACCTTGCCGTCCTCGACCGTGTAGTGCTTGCCCTCGACGCCGTTGTAGCAGAGCTCGTACTCCTGGGTGCCGAACGGCCCTGAGGCCCAGTTCGACAGGGAGAGCAGCTCGCGGGTGCGGGCGTCGCCGAGGCCCTTCTTGATGAAGACGAACATGCTGGCGGGCTCGTTGCGCCACATGATGGGCGTGCCGCCGGCGTGCGCGGGGTACGGGTCGACGATCTGCATGTCGAAGTCGGGGTTGTCGGCCTGGAAGCGGCCCAGGGCCTCGTGCCAGGCGCCGAGTCCGTCGCGGTAGACGACCATCTCGCCGCTGCCGAAGATGGCTTTGTTGTCGGCGTCCTTGTTGGCCACGATGTCGGGGTGCACGTAGCCGGCCTCGAAGAGCTTGGTGAGGAACTCGATGTGGGCGGCCCACTCCTCAGTCTCGTACTTGTAGATGAGCGTGCCGTCGCCCTTGTTGCGCCATTCGCGGGGCGCGCCGAACGCGCGCTGGAGCTCCTGCTCCATGCCGCCGCCGAACGCCCAGCGCTTCTTCTTGGGGTCGGTGATCGCCTTGCCGAGCGCGACGAGGTCGTCGGCGCTCCTGGGGTGTTCGAGGCCGAGCTGCTGCATGATGTCCTGGCGGACGAACGTGGCGAACGGGTACGGGTCGTTCTGCCACGGGATGCCCTGGAGGATGCCGCCGAAGACGCCGTACTGCCAGGCGGCGGTGTCGTAGTTGGCCAGCAGCGGGAACTCCTTGGCCTTGTCGCCGGCGAGGTAGGGCGACAGGTCGGCGAAGAGCTTGTTGGCCGCCTCCGTGAAGTGGCCGATCTTGATGAGCTCCCAGTTCGGGACCATGACGATCTCGGGCACGTCGCCGCTGGCCAGGACGGTGCTGAGCTTCTGCCCGTAGGTGTTGCCGTCGGAGATGTTGAAGCGGACGGTGCCCCCGAGGCGCTTGTTGACCTCTTCGTAGTAGGAGTTGCTGCCGAGGCCGGGCGGCACGGTGCCCCACAGCGGCGTCATCGCGGTCACCTCCTTGCCGCTGGTGAGCGGCGGGGTGGTGACGGCCTGCACCATCTGCGCGGGGCGTGTCAGGAAGCCGGGCTGGACGAACTCGCTGCCGGGCAGGTCGGGCTTGAGGCCGGGGATGTCGAACGGGATCCTGGTGGGCACCAGGCTCTTGAGCTTGTCGGCGGCCACGGCTGTGCCCTGGGACACCTGTCTCTTCTCGGCGCAGCCCGCCACCAGAACGCTCGCGCCTACCAGGCCGAGGAATCCGCGGCGAGACGTGGACATGGGCATGGCTCGCTCCCTTCTCCGAGTGGGGGATGGGCGTCTGAAAATTAGTTGGTATTCCGGCCAAACAAATTAGTAGACTGTGACGGCACCCACAAGTGAGCGCGGTGGTCACAGGTTGGTGAAGGGAGCCAGCGATGCGGCATGCTGGGGTCATCTCTTGGCGGGAACGGGGCTGATATTGATCACTTCTACGACCGGCCCTCAGCCGGCCGACTTCGCCGACGTACGGGCCACCAACCTCGCGGTCGTGCTGCGGTTCGTCCGCGAGCACGCGCCGTGCTCGCGCGCCGACATCGCGGCCTCCACCGGGCTGAACAAGGCGACGGTCTCCAGCCTGGTCGCCGACCTCATCGACCGCCGGCTGGTACGCGAGACCGGGCTCACGGAGAACCGCGTCGGCAGGCCGGCCACGATGCTGGTGCTCGACGGCTCCCCGTACGCCGCCATCGGCGTCGAGATCAACGTCGACACCGTGTCGGCCGTGGCCACCGACCTGGCGGGGGAGCGGCTGCTGACGTGGCGGCGCTCGTTCTCGGGCGGCGAGTCGGTCAACCAGGGCGTGGCGGGCGTCGGCGCGATCGTCAGGCGCGTGGTCAGCCGGATGGCCAAGGAGGAGCGCCAGGTGCTCGGCCTGGCCGTGGCCGTGCCGGGGCTGATCGACGTGCAGGGCACCGTGCGCATCGCGCCGAACCTCGGCTGGCACGACGCCGACATCGGCGGCGACCTGGCCAAGGCGCTGCGCGACCCCGGCTTCCCCATCCAGGTCGACAACGACGCCAACCTCGCGGCCCTGGCCGAGCAGCGTTTCGGGGCGCACGCGGGCGCGTCCGACCTGGTCTATCTGACCGGCGAGCTGGGCGTGGGCGCGGGCGTCATCCTCGACGGCCGGCTGCGGCGCGGCGGGCGCGGCTACAGCGGCGAGATCGGTCACGTGCAGCTCGACCCCGAGGGCCCCGCCTGCCACTGCGGGCGGCGCGGCTGCCTGGAGGCGATGGCGGGCATCGGCGCCGTGCTGCGCAGGGACCCGTCACCGGCGGAGATCCAGGTGGAGATCGAGGAGGTCGTCCGCCTGGCGCGCGCCGGCGACGCCGGGACCCTCGCCACCCTCGGCGAAGTGGGCCGGAGCCTGGGGCAGGGGGTGTCGATCCTGGCGAACCTGCTCAACCCCGAGGTGGTGATCCTCGGCGGCTACTACGTGCCGCTGGCGCCGTGGCTGCTGCCCGCCGTCCACGAGGAGGTGGGCTCCCGCGTGATCGCCTCGGAAGCCGGAGGTTGCCAGGTCGTGGCCTCCACGCTGGGGTACGACGCGGCCGCGCTGGGGGGCGCGGCGAGGGTGCTCGACTCCGTTGATTCGGGAAGATTGCCCGGAGGATTGTCGCGAATCCCTTGACCTTGGTCACGCGGACGTGCACCCTTCAGTCAACCCACCGAAATGCCCGCGTAACTTCCCCAGGCCGGTCGTCGAAGCGCTTCGACACTCTCAGAGGGATGATCATGCAACAACCCCCCTTCCGTGATCCAGCGGCCCCGCTTCGAGACCGGATCGACGACCTGATGAGCAGGCTCACGCTCGAGGAGAAGACAGGCCTGCTGCACCAGTACCAGGCGCCGGTCGAGCGGCTGGGGCTCGGCGCGTTCCGCACGGGCACCGAAGCGCTGCACGGCCTGGCCTGGCTCGGCCCGGCCACCGTCTTCCCCCAGGCCATCGGGCTGGCCTCGACCTGGGACCGCGACCTCGTGCGCCGCGTCGGCGCGGCGACCGGTGACGAGGTCCTGGCCTTCCACCACAAGGATCCCGCCGGGGCGGGGCTCAACGTGTGGGCGCCCGTGGTCAACCCGCTGCGCGACCCCCGGTGGGGGCGCAACGAGGAGGGGTACTCCGAGGACCCGTGGCTGACCTCGGTCATGGCCACCGCCTATGCGTCCGGGCTTCGTGGGAGCGCTCCCGAAATCCTGAAGACCGCCCCGACGCTCAAGCACTTCCTGGCCTACAACAACGAGACCGACCGCTGCACGACCTCCAGCAACCTGCCGCCACGGGTGCTGCACGAGTACGAGCTGCCCGCCTTCCGCGGCCCCATCGAGTCGGGCGCGGCGGTGGCCGTGATGCCGTCGTACAACCTGGTCAACGGCCGTCCCGCACACCTGAGCCCGCTGATCGGGCAGGTGCTGCGCGCCTGGGCGCCCGGCGACCTGCTGGTCGTCAGCGACGCGTACGCGCCGGGCAACCTCACCGCCCTCCAGGGCTACCACGACACGCTGCCCGAGGCGTACGCGCACGCCGTCAAGGCGGGGCTCGACAGCTTCACCCAGGACGACGACCGCGCCGAGGCCACCCTCGGCCACCTGCGCGACGCGCTCGCGCGCGGGCTGCTCGCCGAGACGGACGTGGACGCCGCCGTACGGCACGCGTTGTCGATCCGGTTCCGGCTCGGCGAGTTCGACCCGGCGACGCCGTACGACGACATCACCGACAACGTGGTCAACTGCCCCGAGCACCAGGCGCTGGCCAGGGAGGCGGCGCGGCGCTCGTTCGTGCTGCTGGAGAACGACGGGCTGCTGCCGCTGCGCGAGGTGACCAAACTGGCCGTGATCGGGCAGCTCGGCGACACGCTGATGGAGGACTGGTACAGCGGCACCCTGCCGTACGCGGTGACCGCCCGCGCGGGCCTGTCCGAGCGCTGCGAGACGACGTTCTGCGAGGCCGTGGACCGGGTGACGCTGACCGCCGACGCCGGGCCCGTCACCGCCGACCCCGCCGGCGGGCCGCTGCGCGCGGGGGCCGCGGAGCCGGGGCTGTTCGACCTGTTCGACTGGGGCGGCGGCGCGTACGCGCTGCGCGCCGTGACCACGGGCCGGTTCGTGTCCGTGGACGGCACGACCCTGGTCAACGACCAGCCGGGGCCGAACGGGTGGGAGGTGCGCCAGACGTTCCGCACGGAGGAGCGCCCGCGCGGCACGCTCGCCCTGCGCCACATCTCGACCGGCTGCTACGTCGGCGTGGCGGACGACGGCGTGCTGCGCCTGGTGGACGACGCCGACCAGGCCGCCTGGCTGGCCATGGACGTGGTCAGGAGCGGCACCGACGAGGCCGCCCGCCTGGCCGCCGAGGCCGACGTGGCGGTCGTCGTGGTCGGCGACCACCCCCTCGTCAACGGCCGCGAGACCGAGGACCGCATGACACTCGCCCTGGCCTCCGCCCAGGACGCCGTGGTCCGCGCCGTGCGCAAGGCGAACCCGCGTACCGTCATGGTCATCACCAGCGGCTACCCGCTCACCTGGACCGAGGGCGAGCTGCCCGCGGTGCTCTGGTCGGCGCACGGCGGCCAGGAGTACGGCCACGCCCTGGCCGAGGTGCTCTTCGGCGACGCCGACCCGGAGGGCCGCCTCACCCAGACCTGGTACCGCTCAGAGCAGGAGCTGCCCGACCTGCTCGACTACGACATCATCGCCTCCGACGCCACCTACCAGTACTTCCGCGGCGTCCCCCAGCACCCCTTCGGCCACGGCCTCAGCTACACCACGTTCGGCTACGCGGACCTGCGCGTCCGTACGGCAGGCGACGTGCTGGAGGCCGAGGTCACGGTCACGAACACGGGCGCCAGGCCCGGCGTCGAGGTCGTCCAGTTCTACACCCACCAGCAGCGCTCGCGGGTCAAGCAGCCGCTGCGCCGCCTGCGCGGGTTCGAGAAGGTGCGCCTGGAGCCGGGCGAGAGCCGCACGGTCGCGCTCCGCCTGCCCGTCGAGGACCTGGCGTTCTGGGACGTCACCAGGGGCAGGTTCGTCGTGGAACGCGCGCCGCACCAGCTCATGGTCGGCCGCAGCGCCACCGACCTGCGGTTGAGCGCCCGCTTCGAGATCGACGGCGAGGTCATCCCGCCCCAGTCGGGGCTGCTGCGCGCGGCGGACCACGACGAGTACGACGCGATCACGTTCGTGGACGAGACCAGGCAGGACGGCGACGCGGTGCGCTCCGAGGCGGAGGGCGCCTGGATCCTGTTCCGCCAGGTGGACCTGACCGGCGCGACGACCTGCGTGGCCACGGCGGGCAGCACCGAGGGCGGCATGATCACCATCCGGCTCGGCGACCCGCTCTACGGCCGGCCGGTGGCCGCGCTCCCGGTGCCGCGCACCGAGCGGTACGACTATCACGCCGTCACGGCCTCGCTCCCGGGCGTGGACGGGGTGCACGATCTCTATGTGGTGTTCGAGAACGAGGGCGTGACCCTGACAAGCGCCGCATTCGGGGCCGGGGCTTGAGCGGGCGCACGGTCACGATCGCCCAGGTCGCCAAGCACGCGGGCGTGGCCGTGAGTACGGTCTCCTACGTGCTCAGCGGCAAGCGGACGATCTCGGCCGACACCAGGCGGCGCGTGCTCGACAGCATCAGCGCGCTCGGCTACCACCCCAACGCCGGCGCCCGCGCCCTGGCCAGCAAGCGCTCGAACGTGATCGCGCTGGTGCTGCCGCTGCGCGCCGGCATGCACGTGCCCGTCCTGATGCGCTTCGCCAGCGCGGTGGTCACGGCCGCCCGCCGCTTCGACCACGACGTCCTGCTGCTGACCGCCGACGAGGGCACCCAGGGCATCCGCCGGGTGGCCGCGAGCGCGCTGGTGGACGCGCTGGTGCTGATGGACGTGGAGCTGGACGACCGCAGGGTGCCGCTGCTGCGCGAGCTGCCCGAGCCGAGCGTGCTCATCGGCTTCCCCGCCGAGCCCGCCGGGCTGACCTGCGTGGACCTCGACTTCGCCGCCGCCGGCGCGCGGTGCGTGGAGCATCTGGCCGAACGGGGGCACGAGGAGATCGCGCTGCTCGGGGCGCCTTCCGTGGTGTACGACCGGGGCACCGGCTTCGCCACCCGTACCAGGGAGGGGTTCGTGGAGGCGCTGGACGACCACGGGCTGAAGGGCGTCGCGCTGCCGTGCGAGGAGACGTTCGACGAGGTGTACGAGACGGTCCGCGACCTGTTCCTCGACCGGCCCGGCCTGTCCGGACTGGTGGTGCACAACGAGGCGGCGGTGAGCCACGTCCTGGCGGCGTTGCGGCAGCTCGGGCGCCGGGTGCCGCATGACGTGGCCGTGGTGGCGATCTGCCCGGACGACGTGGCCGAGCGGGCGGGGCCGCCGCTGACGTCCGTGCTGATTCCGGCGGAGGAGGTGGGGAGGGAGGCGGTGCGGCTGGTGATGGAGAAACTGGAGGGGCGTACGGTGCCCGACTCCACCCTCCTGACGCCCCTGCTGGCGGTCCGCGCCAGCACCTGACGCCTTTGTGAGCGGCCCGCTCCGGCCTCTGAGGCCCTTGGTGGCGGCCCGCGTCGGCCCCTGAGGCAAACCCCCGGCGGCGCCAAGTTTGCGGCGAGTAATCGACCATAAGCGCATGGTGTGTCAAATCTGCCGGTTTTTACGTCGTATGTGGTTCCTCGTCCCTTTTTCGCGGGCAGGCTCGCGGGGAGCAAGGGGGAAACCACATGACTACGTCTGTGCAACCGGCGTCAGCCGGACAAATGGGCGGTCACGGCCCCACGGGCTTGGCCGACGTCATCGACACCATCCTCGACAGGGGCCTGGTGATCGACGCCTACGTCCGGGTGTCACTCGTCGGGATCGAGATCCTGACCATCGACACGCGCGTCGTCATCGCCAGCGTCGACACCTACCTGCGTTTCGCGGAGGCCGCCAACCGGCTGGACATGGCCAAGAGCGAGAAGGGCCTGCCCGAGGTCATCAGTGAGGCCAAGGGCGTGCCGAGCGGGGACAAGACCAAGGAAGTCATCCAGGGCGTGGTGGAAGCGGCGGGCGACACGCTGCAGGAGCTCACCGGCAAGCAGAGCGACCCCGCCGCCGAGGCCTCCATGGACGACGAACCGGAGGTCTCCGTCGAACGGGAGCCCGCCGCCCCGCCGCGCAGAAAGATCCGGCCGAAGCGAGAGGAAGACTAAGCAGATGGGACGCTCAACGAAGGTATCCGGCGCCTCCGTGCCCAAACAGGCCACTCGTCAGAGCCAGAACCTGGGCTGCTACGTCTACGGCATCGTGCCCTCCGGCACCAAGGTGCCCGCGGACGTGCAAGGGCTGGGCGACCCGGCAGGCAAGGTCAAGACCATCGAGCACGACGGGATCGCGGCCCTCGTCAGCGACGTCAACGTGGACCAGCCCCTGGGCCGGCCGGGGGACTTCCTGGCACACGAGGGCCTGCTCGACGCCGTCGCCGCCAAGGGGCCGGTGCTGCCGTTCCGCTTCGGCGGCGTGCTGGCCAGCGACGACGCCGTCGTGGAAGAGCTGCTCGCGCCGCACCACGACGACTTCGCCTCCGCGCTCGACCAGATCAAGGGCCACAGCGAGTTCGTCGTCAAGGGCCGCTACGACGAGCGGGCCGTACTGGCCGAGATCCTCGCCGAGAGCCCCGAGGCGCAGGCCCTGCGCGAGGCCATCAAGGGCAAGCCGGAGGACGCCACCCGCAACGAGCGGATCCGGCTCGGCGAGATCATCACCGCGTCCGTCGAGGCCAAGCGCGCCATGGACACCCAGATGGTCATCGACGGGCTGTCCGGCCACTACATGCAGGCGTCCCTGCGCGACCCCACCCACGAGTGGGACGCGGTTCACGTGGCCCTGCTCGCCAAGAGCGACAGCCAGAAGAGTCTGGAGAAGGCGATGCAGGAGTTCGGCGAACGCTGGGCCGGCCGCGTGGACCTGCGGCTGCTCGGGCCGATGGCGCCCTACGACTTCGTCATCGCCCAGGGCTAGGGAGGTGGACGCCCGTGGGCCTGGTAAGCGGCATTTTCACCTGGCCGATGTTGCCGGTAAAAGGGCTCGTACGGCTCGCCGAGATGATCCAGGACCAAGCCGACAGGGAGCTGCGCAATCCCGCCGCGGTACGCAGGCGGCTGGAGGAGATCGAGGCGGCGAGAGCGGCCGGTCAGATCACCGAGGAGGAGGAGCGCCAGGCGGTCGAGCGCGTCCTGCGACTGGCGACCGGGAGATGAGCGTGGCCGACAAGGACGGCGCCGTCGCCCAGAAGCCCGGTAAGGACGGCGCCGTCGCCGGGACGCCCGGTAAGGACGGCGCCGTCGCCGGGAAGTCTGTTAAGGACGGCGCCGTCGCCGAGAAGACGGGCTCGGGCGGCGCCGTCGCGGAGAAGCTGGACGCCGTCACGGCCGGCGGGGCCGGCATGCGGCACATCGCCGGGCTGACCACGAAGGAGGCCGAGGGCATCACCTCGGTCGAACCAGCCGACGACGGCTGGCTGGTCAACGTCGAAGTCATCGAGGATCGCCGGATTCCCTCCTCTGGCGACATCCTCGCCGTTTATCAGGCCCAGATCGACCAGGAGGGCAGGTTGCTGTCATACCGGAGAGTACGACGATATCGGCGGTCGAACGCTGACTCGGGCGAGGCGTTCTGACATGGACAGAATCTCGCCCTCAGGCCCCGCCATGCGCCCCACGTACGGCGCGGGGCCCGCCAACCGCGAGCCGGCCAACCTCGGCGACATCCTGGAACGCGTCCTCGACCGGGGCGTCGTGATCGCCGGGGACATCCGGGTCAACCTGCTCGACATAGAGCTGCTCACCATCAAGCTGCGGCTGCTCATCGCCTCCGTCGACACGGCCAGGGAGCTGGGCATCGACTGGTGGGAGCACGACCCGTACCTGTCCGGCCGCGACCGCGACAGGGAGCTGATGGCCGAGAACCGCCGCCTGCGCCGCCGCCTGGCCGCCGTCGAGGGGGGTGAGGAGGTCGATGACTGATCTGACCTACCTGTACGCGGTCGCGCGCGAGCCCCTGCCCTGCCCCGCCGGGGTGGCCGGAGCCCCGGTCCGCACCATCACCGGGGCCGGGCTGGTCGCGTACGTGAGCACGGTGCCTGTCGAGCGGTTCGGCGAGGAGCCGCTGCGGCGCTCCCTTGAGGACCTGGACTGGCTCGCCGAGACGGCCCGCGCGCACCACCGCGTGGTGGACGCCGTCGCGGCGGCCACCACGACCGCGCCGGTCCGGCTCGTCACCGTGTACGCGGACGACGCCCAGGTGGCGGAGCTGCTGGAGCGGCGCGCCGAATCCTTCGCCGACGTGCTGACGCAGGTCACGGGGCGGCGGGAGTGGGGCGTCAAGGCCTACACCAGCCCGCCGACCACCTCAGAACGCCCGAACCCGGACACTGCTGCCTCCGAGACCGTTCCAACCGACCGTCCGGCAGAGGCGCACCAGGAGCACCACGGCGCCCCTCCACCTTCGACCCCGACCCCACCTACGGCCCCGGCTTCGGCCCCGGCTTCGGCCCCGGCCCCGGCCTCGGTTTCGGGGGAGAAGAGCGGTAGCGGCGAGCGGGTGCGCGGCGGCGACAGCAACCGAGTGCGCGGCGGCGACAGCGGGCGGGTGTGCAGTGGTGACAACGGGCGGGTGCGCGGCGGCGACAACCAGACCTCCCGCCCCGGCACCGCATACCTCCAACGCCGCCGCGCCACCCTCCGCGGCCGCGAACAGGCACGCAGACAGGCGCTCCAACGCGCCGACCACATCCACCGAGCCCTGACCGCACTCGCCGCCGCAGGCCGCCGCCACCGCCCCCAGGACCCGCGCCTGTCCGGCCGCACCGACCTGATGCTGCTGAACGGCGCCTACCTGGTGGACGAATCGAGAGCCGAGGAGTTCACCACCCTGGCCGCCCGGCTCGGCGGCGACGGCGTGGAGATCAGACTGACCGGCCCCTGGGCGCCGTACTCGTTCACGGTCATGGACCGGCCATGATGCGCGACCCGGCGGTCTACGAGGACCTCCCACCCGAACGCGTCGCCCTCGTGGACCTCCTAGACCGCCTCCTCGCCGGCGGCGTCGTGATCACCGGCGACCTGGTGCTCTCGATCGCCGACATCGACCTCGTGCACATCTCACTGCGCACCGTGCTCGCGTCGGTGGACGAATACGGAGGGATCCTGTAGGTGGACGATCAGGAAGAAGGCCTGCGGGTGGACAGCCCGCGCTGGCGCATCGAGGCCGACCCCGACACGGTCGAACGCGACCTGTCCCGCCTCGTGCTCACCCTCGTCGAGCTGATCCGGCAGCTCGTGGAGCGCCAGTGCGTCCGCCGGATGGAGCAGGGCAACCTGACGGACGAGCAGGTCGAGGTACTCGGCGTCACCCTGATGCGCCTGGAGGACGCCATGGCCGACCTGCGCGACCGCTTCAACCTCACCCCCGAAGACCTCAACCTCGACCTCGGCCCCCTCGGAACCCTCCTGCCCACGCAGTAACCGCACCCCGCGCCCGCCGTCTCGCGCCCGCCGTCAGGCTTTCCGCGTGGCCAGGCCGGGGTAGTCGAGCAGCAGCCCGTGCTCGTCATACGCCAGCCTGCACGCCACCCCGAAGACCGGCGCCACGTAGTCGTACCCTCCCTCGGTGACCCGGGCGTAAGGCTGATCCAGCCGCTCGACGGCCAGATCAAGAGCGCGCACGTAGGCCGCAGGGGCAGCCGACCCGGCGCCCGCGGCTAACCCGAGACGGTGCACAGGAAACGTGTTGGTCATCGCCGACGCCTCCAGATCCACATCGAAGCACCCGTCCAGATGCGCCGCAGGCGTACCGTCCACCACCCAAGACCTCGCCCCGTCCGACTCCAGCAGCGTGCAACGGGCGCCCGCCACCGACCGGCTCGTAACCCTGGCACGACGCGTGACCCAGCCCGCGTCGAGGTCGATCACGTAGTCCACAACCCACGTGCGGCCGTCCTCGACCGCCGTAGTGCACCCCTCGACGCGCGGCGGGCGAAAGTAGGCGACCTCGAAGCCCGCGCGGGCGGTGTGGTGGCGCCAGGCAGCCGTCTGCGGCAGGGGTGCGAAGCTCACGGAGGCGATCCTGCCATTCAGGTACGACGAGAACTCCAAATCCCCGTCCGGGTGAAAGAGGGTGACAGGACGGAAGAAACGGAGCCCCACCTTGATGCCGGATACAGAGGCTGACGACGCGGAGGTGATCAGGCGTGCCCGGAGCGACCCTGGGGCCTTCTCGGCGCTGTTCGACCGGCACGCCGCCGCCCTCCACCGGTACGTGGTGCGGCGGCTGGGCGACGAGCTGGCCGACGACGTCGTCGCGGAGACATTCCTGGCCGCGTTCCGGCGGCTCGGCCACTACGACACCGCGCACCGCGACGCCAGACCCTGGCTGTACGGCATCGCCGCCAACCTCATCGGCAAGCA
This sequence comes from Nonomuraea monospora, assembly GCF_039531895.1. Lineage (NCBI taxonomy): Bacteria > Bacillati > Actinomycetota > Actinomycetes > Streptosporangiales > Streptosporangiaceae > Nonomuraea > Nonomuraea monospora. The sequence continues at coordinate 83,754 of NZ_BAAAQX010000017.1, read as the reverse complement.
CCGCCGCGCGGAGGTCCGGGCGTACCGGGCGCTGGCCAGGAGCGGGGTGGACGAGGTGGCCGAGGGTTACGCCGACCGGGTCGAAGCCCGGGTGTCGGCCGGGGCCGCGCAACGGGAACTGGCCGAGGCGCTGGCGCGGCTGTCGGCGGAGGATCGCGAGGTGTTGCTGATGATCGCCTGGGCCGACCTCTCGTACGAGGAGGTGGCGACGGCGCTGGGCATCCCGGTGGGAACGGTGCGGTCGCGGCTGCACCGGGCCAGGAGGAAGACCCGGGCGGCGCTGGGCGGCGTCGATCCGACCGCGGTGGCCGACGAGGGAGGGGATGGGCGTGGACGATGACCTGACGCTGCTGAGGGAGCTGCGCGCCGACGCCCCCGAGCCCGACGCCGAACGCCTGAACGCCCTGCGCACCCGCGTCCTGGACACCCGCGTCCTGGACACCCGCGTCCTGGACACCCGCGTCCTGGACACCCGCGTCCTGGACACCCGCGTCCCGGGCGGTCGCGTTTCGGGCGGTCGCGGCATCCGGCCGGACGGGAGGTGGTCGCCCAGGCTGCGGGCGGTCAGGGTGCGGGCGGTCAGGGTGCGGGCGGTCAGGGTGCGGGCGGTCAGGGTGCGGGCGGTCAGGTGGCGGGGGCTGTGGCTGGCGCCGTCCGTGCTGGCGGTCGTGACCGCCGTCGCCGCGCTCTTCGTGATCCTGAACGGCGCCGCCCACCGCGTGCCGCAACCCGTCACCGCCGTGCGGACCACCCCCATCGACTCCCCGCGCGCCATGCTGCTTCAGGCCGCCCTGATGGCCGAACGACGCCAGGCGAGCGGCCCGCCACGGGACGACCAGTGGCTGTACCGGAGGGTCGCGACACGGCAGCCCGGCGACACCGAGCGCACCACGCAGGAGTACTGGACCCGCTACGACGGCACGGAGCAGGTCGTCCGCCAGAACGGGGGCGCGATGCAGCGGCACCGCATCGAGCCCGACCCGGACGACGACGACCTCACTCCCAAGGAGTACGCCGCCAAGCTGGCCGCCCTGCCCACCGATCCGGCCAGGCTGCTGGCCCACGTGCGGGCGGACAGGCACTGGTCCGCGAAGCCGGAGGGCGAGAAGCCTGGGGAGCATCCCGACGCGCGCGTGTTCCGCGTGCTGTCCGTCTATCTCGAAGAGGAGGTGACCATGCCGCCCGAGCAGGAGGCGGCGATCTTCCGCGCCCTGGCCGGCATCCCCGGCATCCGGGTGGACCACGGCGTGCCCGACGCGGTGGGCAGGCAGGGCATCGGCATCGCCTACGACCTCGGCGCCCAGCACGACGCGGAAGGGCAGCTCGTGTCGCGCTCGTACCTGGTGCTCGACCCGACCACGTACGAGTTCCTCGGCAGACGCGTGGAGAACCTGCAGGACGACGTCCTCGACGGCGAGCTGCTCGCCAGGAAGGGCACCTACTACGCCACGGCCGAGCTGGCCGCGGGCGTAGTGGACCAGCCAGGCCTGGTCCCATGACCCATTTGCCGGACGATCAGGAAGATGCCGGGGCAGCCCTATGGGCCCAGTGCCGGACGGGTCAAGGCAGGTGCCAGGGCAGCACGACCGGCGCGGCCGGGGCGTCACCGGCCACGAGCCGCGCCACCAGCGTGCCGAGCCCGCGCGGCACGACCGGCTCCGCACAGGCCGCCAGCTCCGGCGGCGCCCACCACTGGAACCGGTCGGTCGTCTCCCGCTCCTCCGCGTCCATCCCGGACGTGTCCACCTCCAGCCCCGCGCCCACCCGCAGCATGAAGTAGGAGTCGCAGGAGTGGAACCGCCGCCCGTCCAGGCTCCAGCCGCCCTCGCTCGTCGCCACGACCCGCCCGAGCGTTTCGGCGGCCACGGCGTGCCCGAGCTCCTCGCGCAGCTCACGGGCGGCGGCCTGCCGGGCGCTCTCGCCCGGGTCGATGCCTCCTCCGGGCGTGAACCACGCGTACGGCTGATCCCTGACCTGCAGCAGCCGCCCCCGGTAGAGCAGGACGCGACCGGCGGGATCGACCATCAGCACCCGGGCCGTCGCCAGCGAGATCACCCCACTCACGTGGCCGTCACTTGTGAGTTCAGGCCGCTCACGTGACCGGTCATCTCGACGGTGAGCGCCCAGCGCTCGTGATCCCGCCAAGCCCCGTCAATGAACTGGAAGTTCGGCGAGTACCCCTCCCGCTGGAACCCCACACGTTTGATCAAACTCAACGATGAGGCGTTGTCAGGCTGGATGTTGGCCTCCAGCCGATGCAGCCCCATGTCGCCGAACGCATGCCCGACCAGCAACCCGAGCCCCTCCGTCATGTACCCGCGGCCGGTGGTGGACGCGTACGCCGAGTAGCCGATCATCGCGCTCTGATGCCCACCGCGGATGATGTTGTTGATGTTCACCCGGCCCACGATCGCGCCGCTGTCACGCAGGCAGATCAGGAACCCTTCGTTCGCAGGCCCGTCGAACCGGGTCATGTACCGGGCGAAGGCCTCGTACGTGACGATGGGGCCGCCGGGCATCCACCGGGCGAGCATCGTCGCGCTCTCCTCGTTCAGGGCGGCGAGCTCCTCGAAGTCCCGCATGCTGATGTAGCGGAGGGCCACTCGCGGCCCTTCGGCAAGATAGATCACACGGGCCATTCTCTTCGCAGATCACCCAGCCGGGCAGAAGACGGCCTCGTCCAGCGGGGGCGTCGGTGTTGGAGACGGCCGGCGTGGCGGACACGGCGAGCTGCAACCGTCCGCCGGGCGAGGAGGCTACTGGCCAGTACGTCGAGCGCCGCCCGCACCATGAGTAGGCCGGTGGCCGTTTCCCGCCTGTTTCCGGGCACCATGAGAGGCATGCTCATCGTCATCGGAGGTCTCCCAGGGGCGGGCAAGACGACGCTGTCCCGCCTGGTGGCCCGGCGCCTCGGCGCGGTACACGTCCGCATCGACACCATCGAGCAGGCGATCGTCCGCTCGGGCCTGGCCCGCCAGCCAATCGGCCCGGCCGGCTACGTCGTCGGCTACGCCCTCGCCGAGGACCACCTCCGCCAAGGGCTCACCGTGATCGCCGAGTCGGTGAACCCGCTGGCGGTCACCCGCGACGCGTGGCGCGAGGTGGGCGTGCGGGCGGGCGTGCCGGTCGCGGAGGTGGAGGTGACGTGCTCCGACCAGGACGAGCACCGCGACCGCGTCACCACCCGCTCCGTCGACATCCCCGGCCTGCGGCTGCCGGAGTGGCGGGAGGTGGTGGAGCGCGAGTACGAGCCGTGGGACCGCGACCACATCACCGTCGACACGGCGGGCCGGACCCCGCAGGCCTCGTTCGAGACCCTCATCGCCCACCTGAAGCCTCACCTGGAGTAGGTCAGGACCAGCGCAGGGTCCAGCGCCAGCGTCGCGGTCGCCAGCCCGAGGAACACCACGGCCAGCGCGAACTGCGACGAGAAGTCGTACACCCGCAGATGGGTGTAAAGCGCGCAGACGAAGTACAGGATCAGCCCGGCCGCGGCAGCCGTCCCGACCAGCGGCACGCCGAGCAACCCCAGCCCCAGCCCCAGCGCCCCCAGCCCCTTGAGCAGGCCGATCGGAAAGACCAGCCACGACTCCGGCACCCCCGCACGGGCCAGCGCGGGTCCGAGCGTGCGCATGATCGGCTTGAGCCTGGTCATCGCGGCGAAGGCCGAGAACGTGTTGGCGGCGATGGTCAACAGGGCGATGACGACGTACGCGGTGGACATGAGATCTCTCCAGCTCACAGGTGGACGGGCCACAGACGCCACCTGAGAGCGTGGAGAGGCGGATTGTGTGACGCGAAACCCCTCCAACAGCGGCTCAGCTCCTGCGCTCCCAGGACGCGCGGGCCGCGTAGGGCATGTGGGTGGGGCAGTACTTCGTCGACCGCTGCCCCGCGCCCGTCCAGCGCCCTTGGTACACGCTGCCGTACTTCGAGGTGGCGCTCGGCTTGCAGGTGACCACGACCCGGAAGTCCTTGCCGGAGCGGCAGGTGGCCTGGCCGTGGTCGAGGGACGCGCTGCGGTCGACCTTCGCCGTACAGACCGGCAGCGCGCTCGCGGCGCTGGGGGTGACGAGGAAGAACGTTCCGGCCACCGCCAGGGTGAACGCGGTCACGAGCCGTCGCATGGGTGCTCCGTTTCCGAGGGTGATTGCTACGGGGAGAGATTGGATCAGTCGGCGGTATGGCGTCGGTATGCGGAAGACACCGGTAGTCTCACGCCGGAAGCCGCCAAGACGGCCCAGCGCGATCACCGAGCCACACCCGCTGCCCGTCCCGATCGACGGTGAGCCCGAATTCCGACTGATGCGGGCTGCCCGCCTCCTGCCACGTCCGGATCGCCTCCTCCACGCCGTCCCACAGCCGCATCGGCCCGTGCTGGCGCACCGATCAGCCGCCGCCGTCCGGGGTGCGGCGCGTGGTGGCCTGCGAACCGGTGGCCACGTCCAGCAGGACGACCTCGTCACCGGCCCCCATCTTCTCGGCCGACGGCGCGCCGAGCTGCGCGACGAACAGGCCGGTCCAGTCGTCGAGCAGGTTCGGGTCGATCACGCCGGCCCGCTCCTCGCCCAGCCCGATCAGGTACGACGACCGAGGCGGACGCGCGTGCGGACGGGCGAACATGAACGCCACGTCGTCGGCCAGTGCCGCCGGCCCGTACCTGGAGGAGCCACGCAAGCGGGATGTAACGCACGGAGCACGTGGCGACCAGGCGGTCATACGGCGCGTTGCCGGGCCGCCGCCTCCGTGATCGGGGAAAGGGGCCATTCGCGACAGTCCCCACGGACGAGTTGCTTGCATGGATTCCTCCTGGTGACCGAACGAATTTCACTGCCATGGTGTATGTGTTCGGGGGAGATATCGAAGAGTGTGGAAGCTGGAGTCCGGCCTTCCATCAATTCCAGCAATCCGGAGAGCCGATGCCGCGCCGCTCAGACACCGTCGATCCGAGTGTTTCTCCCTGGCATCTTCTAGGCTCTGAGCTGCGCTTCTGGCGAGACGAGGTGCACGGGATGAGCCTGCGGGAGGCTGCGGCGAAGGTCTTCTGCGACGACGGTGATCTGTCGAAATGGGAACGAGGTCTGGCGCGCGTTCAGCCGGACCTGATTCAGCGATTGGACGATCTATATAGCGCTAAGGGTCGCCTTTTAGCGCTATATACCTTCGCGTCCGAGCTTTGTCAGTTTCGCCGGGGTACGCTCGAACCGTCGAGCCCATCGGGTGGCAAGGACGGTGACATGCATCGACGTGCCGCCATGCAGCTCTTCGCCGCGCTCGGAGCAGGGGCCGCCATCCCGCCGGGCGTCCTGGAAGACGTACTGTCCGGGGTGGAACGTTCCCTGGACGTGCGGGTGAATCTGGACGAGTGGGAGAGCGCGGTCGACGAGTACGCCCACCTGCACGTCAGGCGGCCGGTCGGCGACCTGATCAGAGACCTGACCTCGGACGTCATCGCTGTGGGCCGCCTGCTCGACCGCGGCTGCCCGCCGTCCGCGCAGGCCGGGCTGCTCCGGGTCAGCGCCGGGTTGTCCGGCCTGCTCGGCACCGAACTGAGCGACTTCGGCGACCTGCGGGCCTCCCGCGTCGCTTGGAGGACTGCCCGCCGGGCGGCGGACGCCTCGGGCGATCGTGATGTGGCCGTGTGGGTGCGCGCCAAGGAGGCCTCGGACGGCGTCTGGGGCGGCAGGCCAGTTCCGGTCATCGCCGGCCTCGCTGACGAGGCGATCGCCATGGCGCAGGGCGCTCCCAGCTATGGGCTGTTCAGGGCGCACACCGTACGGGCGCGGCTGGCCGCTCAGCAAGGCGATCACGCCACGGCCCGATCTGCCCTTCATGACTTCACCTGGACGCTGGAGAACCTGCCACAGGGGACGAGGTCGGCGGATGCGGCGTTCGGCTTGGTGCGGTCCGGTCTGGGAGGAGGCTTCCTGAACTGGCATCAAGCGGACATCCGCACCACGATAGGCGACGGCGCTGCCGAGCGGACGGTGGACAGCGCGCTCGCCGCCTACCCCGCCGAGATCCCAGGGCCGCGCGTCCTGCTGCAGCTCATGCACGCCGTGCGGCTCGTACGAGAGCGTGACGTCCTTGAGGGGGTCGGACACGCCCTCTCCGCCATCCAGACCGGTCACGTCAGCTCGGCCCAGCGGCACTTCGTCAAGCAGCTTCTCAACGCCCTGCCCGAGCAGGCGCACGGCATGGACACAGCCAAGGAACTGCGCGCGCTGGCGGGTGCCGGTTAGGTGGCTGTCACGCCGTCGGAGCAACGCGATCGGGCTGCGTTCGTGGCGCTGCTCCAGCGTCCGGGAGCGGACTGGGCGGCCCTGGGCTTGTCAGCCTTGGAGGGAGGAAGCGCGATGGCCCTGCTCAGGGCTGAGCTGCGGATGGAGGCGGCGCCGCACTCGGAGGTCGATCCAGTGGGTACGGCGATCGCGCAGGCCGCAACGGCTCTGGCGCGGTGGGAAGCGGACGGCATCACCGTGCGCACCTGTCTGGACGAGCGCTATCCGAGCCAGCTCCGCAGCATCCATCAGATGCCGCCGATCCTCTTCACCCGGGGGCAGCAGGCAGCCGATCAGCGGGCGATCGCCGTCGTGGGCACCCGGCACGCCGGCGAGCGGGGTCTCCGTGCCGCTACGGCGATCGCCAGGGAGCTGGCGTTGAACGGTGTGACCGTGGTCAGCGGGCTGGCGAGCGGGACCGACACGGCGGCGCATCAGGCCGCGCTCGATGCGGGCGGCCGGACGGTGGCGGTCATCGGGACGGGGATCGACAGGTTCCACCCGGAGGAGAATCGCGGCCTCCAGGAGCGGATCAGCCGCGACGGTCTCGTGATCAGCCAGTTCTGGCCCGGCACCCCACCCGAACGGCGGAACTTCCCGATGCGCAGTGCCGTGATGAGCGGTTACGCGGCGGCCACCGTGGTGGTGGAAGCGCCCCCACAGAGCGCGGCCAGGACTCAGGCGCAACTCGCGTTGGAGCACGGTCGCGCGGTGGTGATGTTCGAGGAGTTGCTGGAGCACGAGTGGGCTCGGGAACACGCCGAGAAGGCCGGGGTCTTTGTCGTGGCCGGGCTTCATGAGCTGCTTGCGGTCGTGGACGACCAGATCGCCGATCTCAACGCAGGCCCTGACTCGGTGGTGGGTATCGAGTGGGGCGCTGACCTGCCGAGCAATGCCTGGAAATAGCGAAGAGCCCCAGATCCTGAGATGGATCTGAGGCTCTTGGATCGCCGCTGCGGAAGCCGGTCAACACTCGGGGGTCCGGGGGCCGGGAGGCCACCGGTTGGGGGGTGTGGGGGAAGCTCCCCCACAGTCACAGCCCGGAGCCGAGTGGCGCGAAGCGCCTCCCTGCGTAGGCCCGAGCAGTTACCCCGCACAGCCCGAAGTTGAGCCTGGGGGCTCTTTACCAGTCGCCGCCGCCGAAGTCTCCACCGCCGAAGTCGCCGCCGCCGCCACCGAAGTCGCCCCAGCCGCCGCCGTCTCCGCCACCGAAGTCGCCGCCCATGTCGCCACCGCCGCCGTCGGCGTAGCCCTCGGCGTAACCGGCGCCGTAGCCGCCGTAGCCGAAGCCGCCGCCGAGCATGCTGCCCATCATGGTGCCGATGAACATGCCGGTCATGATGTCGCCGAAGCCGCCGTAGTAGCCGTAAGCGTACGGCTGGTAGGCCGGGCCGGCGTCGTAGTAGGGCCTGCGCTGGCCGTCCACCATGACTTCGCGCATCTGCGGGTCGAAGCCGCGCTCGACGGCCTCGGCGTCCATGCGGCAGGCGGGTACGTCGCGGACGGCGCCGCCGGGCGGGGCCCAGCGGACGTCGCGGACGGACGGGCCGTGCTGCGGGTTGAAGAAGCAGGGGGCGCGCCGCTCGGGCACCGGCTCGTTGTTGACCCTGGCCTTGACGACGGCGAGCGCGTAGCGGCCGTCCTCGAGGGTCTGGGTGACCTCGCGCACCTGGTCGGCGCGCTGGACGGTGTTGAGCTGCGTCTTGGCCTTCTCGTAGGAGTCGAGCGCCGTCTGCCATTCGTCGATGTGCTTGCCGCCCTGGCCGGTCAGGGTGACGTCGGTGTCGAGGGCGGTGATCTCCTCGCCGAGCTTGGTGACGTCCTCCTCGACGGTCTGCTTGACGGCGGCGAGGTCCTTGGCCTCCTGGATGGCGCGCTTCTTCTTCTTGTTGCTGGAGTAGAGGAAGTAGCCGCCGCCGCCGACCACGACGAGCGCGCCGAGCGCGAGGAGGGCGGCGGTGCCGCCTGCGCCCGGGTTGGCCTGGCTGCCGGTGTCGAGGGCCGAACGGTCGCCCTTGACGGCCATGTCCACGCGGTTGGCGAAGTCCTTCATGCCGGCCACGACGTCGCCCGAGTTGGCGTTGACCGAGAGGTCGGACAGCCGGGCGGCAAGACCTGGCTGCTTCAGAGCGCTCGAGGCGGTGAGCATCGTCTGGCCGTCGAGCACGACGATCGTCGCGCTGGGACGGCCCGCGGCGGTCAGCGCGGTGTTGAGCTGGCTCAGGTAGGGCCCAACGCTGGACTCATCGACCGTGCCGTCAGGCAGCGCCACGGCGTAGATCTTGCTGTCGGCACCCTTGAGCGCGTCATTGATCTCGCTCTGCTGGTCCGACGACAAGGAGGATCCGGACACCGCGTACAGCGGGTCTTTCTTCCAGTTGGACACCACGGTGTTGGCATCCGGTGGGGCCGCCGCGTGGGCGGCAGGGGACAGCGCAAGAACGACGATTAGACCGGCGATCAGAGCCGCGATCGCGGCCCCTGCTCGGCGCAGCGAATGGGTCATTGGCAGCAAGCCTCCTTCGCCCTTATGGACGAATGGGCGATCGGCAAAGTTCCTTAGTGGGCACGCTACCTGTCCTGGGACGCGCGGGCGCACATCGCGGCCGAAGTGCCGTGCACCGGTTGTGCGCGGGTCAGGGAGATTCAGGGTCAAGCGCGGCTCAGGTGTTCTTGATCTCGCAGATGGTGGCGCCCGCCGTGACGGTCTGGCCGATGGCCGCCGTCAGGCCTGTGACGGTGCCGGACTTGTGGGCGGCGAGCGGCTGCTCCATCTTCATGGCCTCCAGGACGACGACCGTGTCGCCCTCGTTGACCACGTCGCCGTCGCCGGCCACGACCTTGGCGATCGTCCCCTGCATGGGGCTGACCAGCGCGTCGCCGCCCGCCGACGACGCCTTCCTGACCTTGCGATCGGTACGCCGCGGAGCCGCGGCGGCGGCGGGGGCGCCGGAGGCGCCGAGCCCGGCGGGCAGGACGACCTCCAGTCGCTTGCCGCCGACCTCGACCGTGACCGTCTCGCGAGGGGCGGCGCCTGCGGAGGAGGCGGTGGCGCCCGAGTACGGGGCCACGGTGTTGTCCCACTCCGTCTCGATCCACCGCGTGTGGACGGAGAACGGCGCGGACGTGAACGCCGGATCGGTGACGACGGCCTGGTGGAACGGCAGCACGGTCGGCATGCCGGTGATCTCGAACTCCGCCAGCGCGCGCCGCGCCCGCTCCAGCGCCTCCTGGCGGGTCCGCCCGGTCACGATCAGCTTGGCGATCAGCGAGTCGAACGTGCCCGGCACGGTCATGCCGGCCTCGTACCCGGCGTCGAGGCGCACCCCGGGGCCGGAGGGCGCGCGCATGGTGGTCAGCGTGCCGGGGGCGGGCAGGAAGCCGCGCCCGGCGTCCTCGGCGTTGACGCGGAACTCGATGGAGTGCCCGCGCAGGGCGGGGTCGTCGTAGCCGAGCGGCTCGCCGTCGGCGATCCTGAACATCTCGCGGACGAGGTCGATGCCCGACACCTCCTCGGTGACGGGGTGCTCGACCTGCAGCCGGGTGTTGACCTCCAGGAACGAGACGGTGCCGTCCTGCCCGACGAGGAACTCGCACGTCCCGGCGCCGACGTAGCCGGCCTCGCGCAGGATGGCCTTGGACGACTCGCGCAGCAACGCCTCCTGCTCAGCCGTCAGGAACGGGGCGGGCGCCTCCTCCACCAGCTTCTGGTGACGGCGCTGGAGGGAGCAGTCGCGGGTGGAGACGACCACGACGCCGCCGTGCGCGTCGGCCAGGCACTGGGTCTCGACGTGGCGCGGCCGGTCGAGGTAGCGCTCGACGAAGCACTCGCCGCGCCCGAACGAGGCGACCGCCTCGCGGACGGCGGACTCGTACAGCTCGGCGACCTCCTCGATGCGGCGGGCGACCTTGATGCCGCGCCCGCCGCCGCCGTACGCGGCCTTGATCGCGATGGGCAGCCCGTGCTCCTCTGCGAACGCCACCACCTCGGACGCGTCCGCGACCGGGTCCTTGGTGCCCGCGACGAGCGGCGCGCCGACCTTCTGGGCGATGTGCCTGGCCTGCACCTTGTCGCCGAGCGCGGCGATGGCGGCGGGCGGCGGGCCGATCCAGGTCAGGCCGGCGTCGATGACGGCCTGGGCGAAGGCGGCGTTCTCGGCGAGGAAGCCGTAGCCGGGGTGCACGGCGTCGGCGCCGGAGCGGCGGGCGACGCCGAGCAGCTTGCCGATGTCGAGGTAGGTCTCGGCCGGGGACTGGCCGCCCAGCGCGTACGCCTCGTCGGCGACCTTGACGTGCAGGGCGTCGAGGTCCTGGTCGGCGTAGACCGCCACGCTGCCGATCCCGGAGTCCGCACACGCCCGGGCCACACGTACGGCGATCTCGCCGCGGTTGGCGATCAGAACCTTCCGCACCCGCGTTGTCCTTTCCTGAGTCAGCGGCCCAGGTACGCGCCGCCGTTCACGTGAAGCACCTGCCCCGTGAGGTGCCTGGCACCCGCGGAGGCCAAGAAGAGCACGGTATCGGCCACGTCGGCGGGGCTGCCAGGGCGGCCGTTGCGGGTGTTCTCCACCCGCGCCCTGATGCCGTCGTCGGTCAGCCGGCCCTTGAAGAACTCGGTGTCGAGGACGAGGCCGGGGGAGACGACGTTCGCGGTGATGCCCCGGGGGCCGAGCTCGGCGGCCAGGTCGGCGGTCCACGACTCCAGGGCGGCCTTGGCGGCGCCGTAGGAGCCGGAGCCGGTGCCCCTGGCGGCGATGGAGCCGATGGAGATCACCCTGCCGCCGTCGTTCATGCGCGGCACGAGCGCGGTGGTGACGAGGACGGCGGACATGAGGTTGGCGTTGAGGTTGGCCCACCAGGCCTTGGCCACGTCGATCGGCTCGCGGGGCTGCCTGCGGTCGAGGTTGGTGTTGCCGCCGGCGTTGTTGACCAGCACGTCCACGCGCTCGGGCAGGTCGGGAAGCGCGGCCCGCACCTCTTCAGGGCTGGAGGCGTCGAACGGCAGGTACCGCGCGCCGATGCCGGCGGCGGCCTTGCCGAGCACGTGCTCGCGGCGGCCGGTGATGGTGACCTGGTCGCCGAGTGAGGCGAACGCCGCGGCGACGGCGTAGCCGATGCCCGTGCCGCCCCCGGTGACCACGACCTCGCGCATGAGCCCCCCACGCGATCCGAACAATCCTCGGGTAGACCATAGCCGCTCGGCATAACGGCGGCGATGTCCCTGCGTGCTTCCTTAGGGTGATGGCGCTTTCACAGGTCTCAGGAGGTATGCATGAGCCAGAGCATGTTCGGCGGCGACCTAGCGGAAATGCAGCAGATGTCGGTGCAGTTCACGCAGCAGTCGGAGGCGGTCCGCTCGACGATGACCGCACTCGACCGCGAGGCCGCCAAGGTCGGCACGGCGTGGACGGGCCCGGGTGCGCAGCGTTTCCAGCAGTCGTGGCAGAACTACCGCACGGCCTTCCAGCGGATGGTCGAGGAGCTGTCCGAGGCGTCGCGGGTCATCGGGACCTACCGGCAGAACATCGAGTCCGCCACGAAATGAGCAACGGAGGAGGCCCTGGCGAACACGCTGCTGGGGCTTCTTCCCGTTGAGGGGCCCGTCCGCGCCCATGTGCGACCGGGATACGCTCTTTCGTCATGATTGGTCGCGTTCTCCTGGCCGGCGTGTTCGCCCTGCAGTTCGCCACCGTGCCCGCCGCCGTGCCCGCCGCCGTACCCGCCCACGCCGCCCCCGAGCGGTGCGAGCCCGAGAAGGCCAGCCCGTCCGTGGCGGAGAGCTGGGCCCAGAAGCGGCTGGACGTCAAGCGCGTCTGGCCACTGACGATGGGCGAGGGCGTGACGGTCGCCGTCATCGACAGCGGCGTGGACGAGACGCACCCCCAGATCCGCCTGGCGGGCAAGGCCGACCTGACCAACACCAGCTTCCGCGACTGCGTCGGCCACGGCACCGCGGTGGCCGGCATCATCGCCGGACAGCCCCGCTCCGACCTGCCCTTCTACGGCGTCGCCCCGGCCGTCAAGCTGCTGTCGATCAAGCAGACGACCACCTCGCTGGGCGACGTCTCGCTGCTGGCCAAGGCCATCAGGACGGCCGCCGACGAGAACGCCGACGTGATCAACGTCTCCATCCAGGCGCACGACCAGCCCGAGCTCAAGTCCGCCGTCGAGTACGCCCTGGGCAACGACATCGTGATCGTGGCCGCGGCGGGCAACGTGGAGAAGGACGACGGCTCCACCGGCCCGGCCTACCCGGCGGCCTACGACGGTGTGCTGTCGGTGGGCTCGGCCACGCCGAACGGCGGCCGTTCGACGTTCTCCAACCCCAACGCCGTCGCGGTGCTCGGCCCCGGCGAGGGCCTCAGCTCCACGTGGACGGGCAAGGGCTACCGGAGCAACCTGGAGGGCACGAGCTACGCGGCGCCGTACGTGGCGGGCGTAGCCGCGCTCGTCCGCTCCCGCCACCCCCAGCTCGACCAGCTCCGCGTACGCCGCCGCATCACGCTGACCGCGGACGGCGCCTCCGGCAGGGGCACGGGCGCGGGCATGGTGAACCCGCTGCTGGCGGTCACCACGGTGCTGCCGTCGGAGCAGGTCGCGGTGGCGCCGCCGATGCCGGAGCCGCTGCCCGCCTCCGTGGTGGACAAGGTGGTGCCGCCCGACCAGCGCTCCATCGAGGTGGCGACGGCGGTCGCGGCGGGCGGGCTGTCGCTGGCCGGGGTGGCGATCGTGGCCTGGATCTTCGTGCCGATGGGGCGGCGGCGCGGGTGGCGGGCGGGCTCGTCCGGCGGCTCCGGCGTCAATTGACGGTTAACAGTCAGAGCGCCTAACCGAAACCCCTGATGCGTATGGGGCATATTTGATTAAATGTCCTCCGATCATGACGTAATGCCGGAAGGACGGTCATGGCGGAGAAGGACCTCCCGCAGCCAGAGCGGATCGGCGGCCACGAGCTCATCGGGCGCCTGGGCGAGGGCCCGCGCGGCGTCGTCCATCTGGGACGGGAATCCGCGGACGCCCCGCAGGTCGTCGTCAAGACGCTGACCATCGACCCGGCCGCCGACCCCCGCTTCGCCGAGCGGCTGCGCGACGTGACGCGCGTGTCCAGCTCGTACGTGGCGCGCACGATCGCCGCCGGCGTCGAGAACGGCCGCCCGTACGTGATCAGGGAGCACGTCGAGGGCCGCTCCCTGGCCGAGGCCGTCGCGGCAGACGGGCCGCTGAGCGGCGACGCGCTGGACCGGGTCGCCGTGGGCATGCTGACGGCGCTGACCGCCGTGCACGTGGCCGGGTTCGCGCACCGGGGGCTCACGCCGTCCAACGTGATCCTCACCGCCGACGGCCCGCGCATCACCGACATGGAGCTGGGCGAGCCCGCGGGCGAGCTCGGCTACCGGGCGCCCGAGCAGCTCAACGGGCTGCAGTACGGCCCCTACGCCGACGTCTTCTCCTGGGCCGCCACCGTGGTGTTCGCCGCCACCGGCGCCGCGCCGTTCGAGCACGACGAGCACAGCGTGCTGCACGGGGAGCCCAGGATCGGGGAGCTGCCCGAGCCGCTGCGGCAGGTGGTCGTGGCCGCGCTGGCCAAGGACGTGACGGGGCGGCCCACGGCGTACGTGGCGCTGCTGCGGCTCCTCGGCGACGCGAACGCGCCCATCCCGGCGCAGCCCGTCCAGGGCGTGCCCGTGCCGCCGCCCGGTGACGCGGGGGTGACGTTGCTCGACGGCGTGCCCGTGCCGCCGCAGGCCGGGCCGCCCGGCGCGGGCCCCGTGCCGCCGCCCGGCGGGCAGCCGCCGCTGATCCTGCCGATCCAGCTCGCCATCGAGGGGGCCCAGGTCCCGCAGATGCCGGACGGCCCGATGCCTTCGCACGGTCCCGGCCCGATGCCTCCGCCCGGCCCGCAGCCGCCCATGGGCGGGGCGCCGATGCCTCCAGGACCGATGTGGGGGCCGCCGCCGATGGGCGACGGTGCCGTGCCGCACGGCATGCCGCCCATGAGCGAGGGTCCAGCGCCGTACGGCATGCCGCCGATGGGAGAAGGGCCGGCGCCGCACGGGATGCCGCCGATGGGCGATGGCGTGGTGCCGCACGGCATGCCGCCGGTCCCGATGGGCCCGGGCACGCCGGTCCCCGGCCCGATGGGCCATGACGGCATGCCGCCGCACCAGGGCGCCATCGTGCCGTCCCCGATGGGCCCCGGCCACCACGAGCCCCCGATGTGGGGCCCGCCGCCCATGGCCGACCAGCAGCACCAGCCCCAGCACCCGCCGCACCTCCTCCACAGGCAGGGCGACAACCAGCCGCGCAAGCCCTTCCCCATCGGCCTGGTGGCCGGGGTGACGGCCGTGGTGCTGCTGTCGGGCCTCGGCCTGTGGGGCGCGAGCCAGTACTCGGACCGGGTCACGTTCGAGCCGGTCGCCGCCGCCTCCGGCAGCCCCAGCCCGGGCAACGCCGCCGCCCAGGGGCAGGGCACCGCCCCGGCGACGCAGCCGCAGACCGAGGTGACCGCGCCGTGGGCGGCGACCACGCCCAGCCCTGACGACAACGGCGTCGGCCCCATGGTGCTGCCGACCGAGGGCCCCACCGGCTCGGCTGACGTGCCCGTCCTCACGACGGTGCCGACCCCGCCGCCGGCCGTCACCCAGCAGCCGGTGCCGGTCCCCACCGTCACCGCGCAGCCCACGCAGACCAAGGCGCCCACGGCGAAGCCGTCCAAGACGGCCAAGGCCAAGCCGACGGCCACGGTCACGAAGACGGTCCCGCCCAGCAAGAAGGCCACGCCGACCCCGACGAAGACGACCAAGGAGCCGACGCGGGCGCCGAGCCCGACCCCGACCCCGACGAAGACGACGGCCAAGCCGACCCCGACCAAGACCACCGCCAAGCCCACCCCGACCAAGACCACCGCCAAGCCCACCCCGACCAAGACCACGTCGCCGCCGAAGACCAACCCGTACAGCGCGACCCAGGTGTGCGGCAGCGGGTTCAGCGTGCAGCGGTCGAGTTCCTTCAGCGGTGGCACGACGTACCAGCTCTGGAACAACAGCACGGGGCAGAACTGCGTGGTCACCCTCAAGTCGGGCGCGAACGTCGGCAAGTCGACGCCGGTCAGCGCCACGCTGGAGGTGCAGGGCGGCGGCAGCCAGACCGACTCGGGCAGCTACGAGTACTACGCGGGTCCGGTGAAGCTGCCCGCCAAGGGCAAGTGCGTGCGGTACTCGGGCAGCGCCGGGTCGGGCAGCACGAGCGCCGGGTGGGCCAACTGCGGTTAGAGCTTGCTCGGGCCCCGCTGGACAGCGGGGCCCGAGACCTGCCTTGAAGGCCGGTCAGTAGCCGCTGTAGCCGGCGCCCGTCTTCATGCCGACCACCCCGGGCACGGCCGACACGCTGCCGTACCGTTCGATGGCGTAGCGCACGCCCGCCACGATGTTGGACACCGGGTCGTAGATGCTCCCCCCGAGGGAGTAGGCGTCGAACGTCGGGTCGATCGTCTGCATCAGCCCCTTGGACGGATGCCCGGCACTGGCGTTGGAGTCCCAGAGGTTGATCGCGTTCGGGTTCCCCCCGGACTCGTGCTGGATGATCATGTAGATGTCGTTGGGGTTCATCTTCTCGACCGGGTAACCGGCGTCCTTCAGGATGCCGATGGCCTCGTCGATCCACTCCTTGAGCCGCCCGGTCGGGGCGGGGCCGCCGCCGGCGGGCGGCAGGCCGCTGGAGCCGTACCCGCCGGGCCCGCCGCCGATCATGGGGCTGCCGCCGGCGCCGCCCGACGCGGCGGTCTGCGCGGTGTAGCTCTGCGTGCGCTGCCAGTCGAAGCGGTGCCCTGGCCCCGGCGTGAAGCGCTGCTCCCCGGCCGCCTTGATCTGTGCGAACTTGGTCTTGCGCTCGCTCATCAGGGTGCCGAGGGAGTTGGCGGCGTCGTTGACGCCGTCGATGGCGTCCTGCACGGCCGGGCGCGCGTTGGCGATCTCGTCGTTGACCATGCGGCCGATCTCGCGGTCCAGGTCCTCCTGCTCGGCGTCCTGGTTGTTCTGCTTGTACGTGCTCACCCGCGTCAGCAGCCGGTCGCAGATGCCGTCCACCAGCCCCTGGGACGTCTCCAGGGCGGTGGCCGCCTTGTCGAGGGCCTTGGCGCAGGCGGTCAGCGCGTCGTGCAGGTCCTGGCCCGCCTTGCCGTAGCCGGACATGTAGGTGACGAAGGCGTTGGCAGACTCGCCCTCCCAGGCCATGTCCACGGTGGAGACGGCCCCGCCGAGCGTGCCGGTGCTGGTGTTCACGCTGCTCGCGGCGGTGCGCCAGCGGGCGGCGATGTCGCGGATGGCGCCCGGGTTGCCGGTGACGCTGTCGGCCAGGTCGGCGAGGGCGTTGCCGTTGGGTAGGGCGCGGATGCCCTCGTGAGCGCTCATGCGGGGTCGTTGGCCCTCCGTACGTTGTCCTGGACCACGTCGAGTGCCCGCTCGACGCTCTTCAGCAGGCTCCTGGCCTTGCCGAACTCGCTGTCGCAGGTGGTCTCCACCGTGCGCACGGCGTCGGCCAGGCCGGAGGAGCCGCCCAGCCGTCCGAAGATGGTCGAGTCGGGGCGCTCGGCGGGGTAGCCGTCGGCGAGGTCGCCGAACTGGCCGCTCAGCGTCCTGGTCGCGGTGCGGCAGTCGTCGAGCGCGTCGAAGTGAATGTCCAGACCCATGCTCTCGTCAGTCCTCCGTCGGCGGCCACAGCGCCGTCTGCGCCAGCCGCGAGCCGTACTTCCTGTCCACGAGGAAGCCGCGGCCGGGTGGCAGCGGCTGGGCGCGGACGTTGCCGAACAGGAAACCCTCGTCCTTGGTGCCGGACAGGATGACGGCAGGGGTGGCCATGTCCTTGAGCCGCTGGATCAGCGGCTCGAACATGGCCCGTCCCGAGCCGCCCATCGCCCGCGACAGGATCAGGTGCAGGCCGATGTCGCGGGCCTGGGGCAGCAGGTCGGCCAGCGGCATCAGCGGGTTGTTCGAGCCGGAGACCAGGTCGTAGTCGTCGACCACGATGTACAGGTCGGAGCCCTTCCACCAGTCGCGGGCGCGGAGCTGCTCGGGGGTGAGGTCGGCGGGCGGGAGCCGCTTGAGCAGCGCGTTGCGGGCGTCCGACACGAGGTCGAGCGCGGCCTTGGCGGAGGCGGCGTAGCCGATGCGGTTGTCGCCCACGGCGGTGTCGAGCAGGGAGCGCCGGTAGTCGATGAAGATCATCATCGCCTCGCGCGGCTCGTACCTGGCCGCGACGTTCTCCGTGATCACCTTGAGCAGGTTGGACTTGCCGCTCTCGTTGTCGCCCAGCACCACGAAGTGCGGGTCGGTGTCGAGGTCGAGGAACACCGGCGACAGCGTGGCCTCGTCCACGCCGATCGCGATCCTGCCCCTGCTGCCGCTCTGCTCGGGGCCGGGCAGCGACGCGGCCGGCAGCACCGAGGGCAGCAGCCGCACGCTCTTGGCGGGCGGGCCCTGCCAGGAGTCCCGCACGGCCGTGACGAGGCCCTGCACGCCGGTCGTCAGGTCCTCGGCGTCCTGCACGCCGTCGATGCGCGGCAGCGCGCTGAGGAAGTGCAGCCCGTCCCTGGTCAGGCCGCGCCCCGGCACGCCTTCCGGCACGGCCAGCGACTTCTTCCTGTTGACCTCCGACTCGTAGGCGTCACCGAGCTTCAGCTCGATCCTGGTGCCGAACAGGTCGCGGATGCCGGGCCGGAACTCCGACCACTTGTTGGTGGCCGCCACCACGTGGATGCCGTAGCCGAGGCCGCGCGCGGCCAGGTCGGTGATGACCGGCTCCAGCGCGTCGAACTCCTGCCTGACCGTGAGCCAGCCGTCCACCACGAGGAAGATGTCGCCCCAGCCGTCGCCCTTGAGCGACCCGTCGGCGATCCGCCTGCGGTAGGTCGCCACGGAGTCCACGCCCTGCTCGGTGAACATCCGCTCGCGCTGCTGGAGCACCCCGGCGATCTCGGCGACCGTGCGGCGGACCCGGTCGGCGTCCAGCCTGCTGGCCACGCCGCCGACGTGCGGCAGGCCCTCCAGCCCCGACAGGGCGCCGCCGCCGAAGTCCAGGCAGTAGAACTGCACCTCGGCCGGCGTGTGCGTGAGCGCCATGCTGGCGATCAGCGTGCGCAGCACGGTGCTCTTGCCGCTCTGCGGCCCGCCCGCCACGCCGACGTGCCCGGCCGCGCCCGACAGATCCAGCCAGTACGGGTCCCGCCGCTGCTCGAACGGCCGGTCGATGATGCCCACGACGGCCCCCAGCCGCCCGCGCCCCGGCCAGCCCGGCGTCGTCAGCCCCAGCTCGGGCGTGATCGACAGCGGCGGCAGCAGGTGCGCCAGCGTCGGCGGCTCGGCCAGCGGCGGCAGCCAGATGCGGTGCGCGGGCGGCCCCTTGTCGACCAGCCGGGCCACCACGACGTCGAGCAGGCTCTGCTGCGACCTGCTCTCCTCCTGGGGAGCGGCCTCCGCCGGCTCCTCGACGAGCGGCACGGGCACGAAGTCGGGGCCGTACGGGACGACCTCCCTGATCGGCGCCGTCCCGTCGGGGGTGGCCACGTGCCCGGAGACGGGCGTGTACGGGCCCGACACGTACGCGGCCTTGAACCGGGTCATCCCGGTCGTGTCGAACTTCAGGTAGCCGTTGCCCGGCGCGGACGGCAGCTCGTACGCGTCGGCCACGCCCAGCACGACCCGGCTCTCCATGGCCGAGAAGGTGCGCAGGCCGATCCGGTACGACAGGTGCGTGTCGAGCCCGCGCAGCCGTCCCTCCTCCAGCCGCTGCGAGGCCAGCAGCAGGTGCACGCCGAGCGACCGGCCGAGCCGCCCGATCATCACGAACAGGTCGATGAACTCCGGCTTGGCCGACAGCAGCTCGCTGAACTCGTCCAGGACCACGAACAGCGTCGGCATCGGCTGGAGTGCGGCGCCCTGCTCGCGGGCCCGCTCGTAGTCGCGCAGCGAGGCGTAGTTGCCGGCCGCGCGCAGCAGCTCCTGCCTGCGCACCATCTCGCCGTGCAGCGCGTCGTGCATGCGGTCGACCAGCGGCAGCTCGTCCTCCAGGTTGGTGATGACCGCGGAGACGTGCGAGAGGGCGTCCAGGCCGAGGAACGTGGCGCCGCCCTTGAAGTCGACGAGCACGAAGTTGAGTATCTCGGAGGAGTGCGTGACGGCCAGGCCGAGCACGAGCGTGCGCAGCAGCTCCGACTTGCCGGAGCCGGTGGCCCCGATGACCAGGCCGTGCGGGCCCATGCCGCCCTGCGCGGACTCCTTGATGTCCAGCTCGACCAGCCGCCCGTCGCCGCCGAGGCCGATCGGCACGCGCAGCCGGTTGCGGCCCGCGCGGGGCCGCCAGGTCTGGGCGACGTCCAGCCTGGTGGGGTCGCCGACGCCGAGCAGGTCGGTCAGCGTGGTGTTGGTGGCCAGCACGTCCTGCGACTCGCCGCCCTTGGCCGTGGACGCGCGCAGCGGCGCGAGCTGGCGGGCCAGCCCCTCGGCCCTGATGTAGTCGAGCGAGTCGGGATCGCCGAGCCGGTTCGTGCTCTCCTTGCCCGCGTGGTCGATCTTGACCATGTGGAAGCCGGTCTGGTTGATGCGCAGCCGCAGCGTGCTGCGCTCCTCGACCGTGCCGGACGAGCCGGACAGGTCGATGACGGTGACGCCGTCGATGGCGTCCGCGCCGAGCTGCGAGTCCTGCGGCACGTGCCCGTGGTCGAGGATGAGCACGTGGTACGGCAGCGCGTCCGGCGAGGCGCCCGGCTTGAACCTGGCCCGCTCCTTCAGCTCGCCGCCCACCAGCCGGTCGAGCTGGGCGAGGTTCTCGGCCATCAGCCTGACCTGGCCGGCGCCGTCGTTCTCCTCGGGGTGCAGGGCGTGGGGCAGCCACTTGACCCACTCCCAGTGGCCCATCCACTCGCGGCCCGCGCACACCATGATCCGCATGTCGTCCGGCGAGTGGAACGTCACCATCTGCGCCACCATCGCCCGCACCAGGTCGCGGACCATGGCCGGGTCGCCGTCCAGCTTGATCCGGGCGAAGGAGTGCAGCGCGACGGCCACCGGGAGCTGGGAGACCGTGGAGTGGGTGCGGATGAACCTGCGCAGCGCGCCCGCGGTCAGGGCGTCGAGGTCCTCGACGGGCTTGGAGTCCGGCGGGATGAGCTGGATGGCCAGCTTCTGGGTGCCGGTGCCCAGGCGTACGGTGCTGAAGTCCTCGTCGCGGGGGCGGCGCTCCCACAGGCGCGGGCCCATCGCGGTCCACCACAGCGTGTCGGGGGCGGGGCCGCTCCACTCCAGCGCCTCGCGCTGCTGGATGGCGGCCTTGCGGACGCGTTTGCGGATCTGCGCCAGGTAGCGGAAGTAGTCGCGGCGGGCGCCGTTGAGCCGCTGCTTGCGCTCGCCCGCCTGTCGGCCGAGCTGGCCGAGCGTCATGCCGACCATGGAGAAGGCGAACAGGCCGCTGGCGACGTACATGATGGGGTTGGCGTTGGTGCCGTTGGCGGTGAACATCAGGCCCATGGCCGCCGCTCCGGCCACCATCGGCAGGTACGTGAGTGCCGCCATCATGCCCTGTGACTGGATCTCGGGGATCTCCGGCGGCGACTCCAGGAGGATCTCGCCACGCGGCGGCTTCGGGCTGGGACGGCGCTCGGGACGCCGTACGACGACGATGCTCACCCTTGGAAAGGCCCCTTCTGACGCTCGGAAGAACCTTCTTACCAGATGTGCCTTACGTCCGAGTTGGGGTATGAGTTAACTTCTCCTCGCTATGTTGGCCCTGTGACTTCGCTGGCCGAGATCCCGCCTTCGCCGCACGGACTGCACCAGATGCCCGCGCCGCTCCCGCCGCTCTGCCATGTCACGGTGGTGGGGCCGCGCAGGAAGGCCGACCTGGCGCTGCCCGCCGACATCCCGCTGCCGCACGTGCTGCCCGGCCTGCTGAGAGCCATGGGAGAGCTGGGCGGCGAGACCTCCGCCGCGCCCGGCTGGACGCTGCAGCGCATCGGCGGGCCGCCGTTCGACCTCGGGCAGAGCCTGGCCCAGCTCGGCGTGCTCGACGGCGAGATCCTCTACCTCCGGCCGCGCCAGGTGGCGCTGCCGCCCGCCAGGTTCGACGACGTGGCCGACGTGGTCGCCACCGGCGTGCGGGAGGGCAGGGGGAGCTGGGAGGCCAGGCACACCCGCGCGATGGGCGGCGGGGCCGCCTGCGGGCTGCTGATGGCCGGCGTCGTGGCGCTGGCGCTCGGCGGGCTGACGCCGCTGGTCACCGCGATCGTGGCGGGCGCGCTGGCGCTGGTGCTCATCGGGGTCGGCGTGGCGCTGTCCAGGGCGGTCGGCCACTCGGGCGCGGGCGCGCTGATCGGGTACGCCGCGCTGCCGTACGCGTTCCTGGCCGGGCTGCTGGCTCCGGCGGCGGGCGGCGGCCTGGCGGCGATGGGCTCGCCGCAACTGCTCGGCGCGCTGGCCTGCACCGCGCTGGTGGCCACCGTCGGCGGCACCGCGATCGCCGACGGCGTGCCCGGCTTCCTCGGCTCGGCCATCGCCTCCATGGTGGGCGCGGTGTGCGCGGCCGTGGTGATGGTGACGGGGGCGTCCGCCGGAGGGGTGGTGGCCGTCGCGGCGGCCGTCGTGATGGCGTTCGGGCCGCTGGTGCCCGTGCTGTCGTTCCGCCTGGCCAGGGTGCCGCTGCCGACCATGCCCACCAACGCGGAGGAGCTGCGCGGCGACAACCAGAACCTCGACAGCGCCTCCGTGCTCCAGCGCACCGGCGCGGCCCAGCGCTACGCGACCGGCATGATCGTCGCGATCTGCCTGGTCGGGCTCGGGGCGCACGCTCTGCTGCTGGCCGAGGGCACCTGGATCGCCGCCGTCATGTCCGTGGTGCTCGCGCTGGCGCAGCTCATGCGGGCGCGGGTGTTCCAGGGCGTGGGCCAGCGGATGTGGCTGATGCTCGTCGGGTTCGGCGGGCTGGCCGCCGTCGGGGTGGAGATCGGCGTCGTGGTGGGCGGGCTGGCCGCCGTCGCGGTGCTGCTGGGGCTGCTGTGGACGGCGATGATCGTCGTCGGCATGGGGGTCTGGCTGCCCGACGGGCGGCTCTCGCCGTTCTGGGGGCGGGCCGCCGACATCGTGGAGTGGCTGCTGATCGCGGCGCTGGTGCCGCTCGCGCTGGGCGTCCTGGACGTGTACGCCTGGGTGCGCGGCCTCAGCGGCTGAAGCGTTCAGTCGTCTTCGAGCGAGCGGCGGCGGATGGCCTCCAGGTCGGCCATCCGCTCGTGCATGTCCCGGGTGAAGGAGTCCTGGATCTCGTCGAACTGGCGCTGGATCTCCTCCAGGGAGACGCTCCCGAGCTGGGGGGAGACGGGGATGAGCGCCATGGTCCTGCGCGCCTGGTCGTCCTGGGCGGCGCGGACGGCCTGGACGATCTCCTCGGTCAGCTCGTCCAGCTCCATGCGGCTCGCCCTGGGCGCCAGCTTGAGCCGGTCGAGCCGCCCGTTGGCGTCGACGGTGGCGCTGACCGCGCCGCTGCGGCTCTCTCCCGCGCCGGAGATGCTCTGCAGCTCGCCGATCATGCTCGTCAGCTCGCGCAGCGAGCGCTCGCTGTCGCGCAGGAGGCCGTCGAGGTCGTCGGGGTTGAAGTCGCGGGAGCTCATGCGAGCACGCCACCCGGTCCGGGTTAACAATTGGGGATGGCCACATGACCAGCTGCTGAAGTGATCAGAAAAATCCAGCTATGAGTGATGAAACGGGTGCAAACCACCGCAAGAATCGAGTGCCGTGGGAACCACACGCGAGATCCACATCACCTCGAGCACCATCCGCAAGACGCGCGGACGCATCGACCGTGAGCTGAAGGACGACATGGTGGGCTTCGTCCGCGGCATGATCCCGGCCGCCGACGTCCAGGGCAACGGCTTCGGGACGTTCGGCGACCAGATCATCGGCGGCACCTACAAGGACGTCCAGGCCCGGTGTGACGACATCATGGGTGAGGCCATGGCGACCCTGGAGAGCTGGGTGACGGCCATGACCCACTGCGAGCGCAACTGGACCGCCGCCGAGAACGCGAACATGGTCGGGTACCGCGCATGAGCGACCCGTACCTGAACGCGCTCTCCCCGGTGTCCCGCGGGTCGTCGCCGCTGATCCCGCTCAACCCGGACAGCGGGAAGCTCGGCTCCATGTCGGCCGCCGGCGCGGAGAGCTCCGCCTCCAGGGGGCTGGCCACGCTGCGGGCCGCGGGCCGCGTCTCCTCCTGGGTCGTCCCCGCCATCATGGTCGCCGCCACCGTCAACGCGGACGAGGGCGAGATCGCGCGGGCCGGCACGATCTGGAGCGTCGGCATGAGCGCCCGGCTCGACGACGGGATCAAGAACCTCATGCCGCAGATCCTGAAGACCTCCGAGACCGGCTGGATCGCGGCCGACCAGCAGGAGTACGCGCGCGTCCACGCCCGCTTCCACGGCGAGATCGGCGCCCTGCGCAAGATGTTCGACGACATCGGCAAGGTGCTCGACGAGATCGCCGCCGCCTTCCGCGCGTACTGGGTGGCCATCTCGGTGCTGGGCGCGGCGGCCTTCGCGGCGCTGGTCAGGGCCGTGTGGCTGAAGCTGTTCCCGGCCCCGCAGACGCGGGCGCTGGGGATGCTCCTGGAGCAGCTCACGGGCGCCAAGGTGCTCACGGCCGTGACGATCGGCACCGGCGTGATGGGGGCGCTGCTGTCCAAGGGCGGTGACACGCTGACGACCATGGCCAAGAAGGAGCGCCAGTTCGGCTACGTGGCGCCGACGGGCATCGCCGCCATCGACTTCCAGCGGGCCAAGCTCGACCTGAGCCACTACCCCTCCTTCAACGAGCCGCCCGCTCCCGGAAGCCTTCCGTCCGGCTCGCAGAACTTTGACTGGATCGCGCCGGATGTGAGCACAACCACGCCGTGAACGTGGCTCTTGGTGCAAGATGTGACTCGTGACGGATTTCGGGGACTTCGCCAACATCGACGTGGAACGTCTGTTGCGCGGCGTCGACGAGCAGCTCGCCAAGTCCGACGAGCTGCAGAGGCGCATGCCGCTGCTGGCCGGCAGGGGTGAGGACGCCGACGGCATGGTCGTCGTCGAGTACGCCCAGGAAGGCATCCGCACCCTGGACATCCACCCCAAGGCCATGCGCCTGGCGGCCGTGGAGCTGTCGGAGAAGATCAAGGAAGCCGTGACCGCCGCGACGGCGGATCTCCAGCGCGCGGCCGAGGAGCTCATGGCCGAGGTGTTGGGCGCGGCGGCCACGCCGACGCGCCTCATGAACGACCCGGAGGCGCTGCTCAAGCCGATCCAGCAGGCGGACGCCAACTACGACAGGGCGTTCGAGAACGTCATGGGCGAGCTGGACCGCATCCGTCGCGACCTCGACCTCTGATTTACCAGCGGGTTTGCTCCCTTGTCGAGATCCTGTTACATCTTCGCCATAGGGACGCCTGTTACTCAAGAGGCAAATGGTGCTTATATGGATAAGCGACCGAAATTGCACACCACGGAGGTAGCAAGTGAGCTATTTTGGGGCGTCGAGCTCCCAGATCAACCTGGCGGCGGGAAACGTCACTGACACGGCCCAGTTCATCGAGGGTCTGCGGGTCGCCGTGGAGACCACCTCCAACGGTCTGCTCCAGGCCGACTGGCTCGGCCCGGCCGCCAACCGGTTCCGCACCATCATGGAGAGCTGGGACGCGCAGATGCGGGCCGTCCGGCAGGACCTCGAGGGCATCGCCGAGAAGATGGGCGCGAACGCCATCACGTACAGCATGAACGACGAGGACGTCATGGCCGGTGTCGGCAAGGTCGAGGCGCTCATCAACGCGGACGTCAAGTAGAGGGGGACCGTCATGCCTGAGATGGATTTCACCAAGGTCAACTTCAAGAACATGGACTTGGCCGCCAAGGACTACGAGGACATCGTCAAGGCCTTCGACACGGCTCTCGACGACCTGGTGACCAAGCTGCTGCAGCAGCTCCAGGAGAACTGGGACGGCGACGTCGAAGGCGCCAAGGCCGAGTTCATGCGGTACAAGACCAAGTGGGACAACGCCGCCAACACCATGAGCGCGAACCTCGTCGAGCTGCGCGGCGCCGTCCAGATCGCGAACCAGAACTACCAGGCCGCGGAGGCCCGCAACAAGGCGATGTGGTACGAAGGCTGAGCCTTCACTCCGCCGTCGTTCTTTCTTCGGCCACCGCCCGCGGTGGCCGAACGCGTGAGGAGAGGATCATGGGGGAGCTCGAACCCGAGCCGTGGCGCGGGCTGGACGACACCGACGCCGACCTGTTCTACAACGTCGGCAAGATGCGTGCCGTCGCCGACGACCTGGAGATCGCCCTGGTGCCCACGCAGGGCCCGGGCGGCACCAAGGACGGCGGCACGGGCGCGGTGGAGGCCCTCACCAGGTACTTCGACCTGGGCCAGCAGCACATCGGGAGCTGGCCCGCCGCCGCCGCGTTCGCGCACAGCGTCGGCTCCACCGGGGCCGACCCCGGCGGTCAGGTGTCCCTGGAGGGCCGCGGGCAGCGCCTGGCGGCCCTCTACCAGGAGTACGTCGAGTGCTGCCAGAAGGTCGTGCAGGCCATCAGGGACAGCGCCGCGGTCTATGAGCGCACCAACCCCGTCAGGGGCGATAGCTGAAAGTGAGAGCCAGTGGCTGAGCGGACCGTTGACATCCGCGACCCCTCCAGGCGCCCGAGCGCCGGTGCGGTCACCGCCTCCCGCGAGCAGATCCAGCAGTGGCTGGACGGCACCTCCCCGATGGAGGTGCACGACCGCGGCATGACGTACGGCCGGGTGGCCGACGCCGTCAAGGCGGTGGCCGACTCGCTGCCCGACATCGGCGTCGCGCTCAACGACGCCTGGCGGTCGGAGGCCGCCGCGAAGACGCAGCGCGCGCTGCAGATGCTGCACGCCAGCGGCACCGAGCTGGCCGCCGCGATGACCAAGATGTCCGAGGCACTCACCCTGTACGGGCGTGACTACCTGCCGACGGCCATCGAGGACGTGCGGGCCGCGGCCAACCAGAACCAGCGGTCCGACGCCGAGCCCCAGCCCTCGCCCGGCCCGTCGCCGACCGTCTCGGCCAGTGCCGAGCCCACCACGTCCCCGACGATCGGCCGGGACCAGCCCACGCCAGGGCCCACCCCGCAGGCGTCCGAGCTGGACGACCAGGCCGCCAGGCGGGCGATGGAGACGCTCAACCAGCACATCGTCGACCTGTACGACTTTCAGATCCCCGACAGCGTGACCATCGACCTGCCGACGGTCACGCCTGCCACCGACCCCGGCGGCCGGGATCTGCCGTCGATGGACCAGGACACGCCCTACACCTTCGGGAACTCAGGAGGCGGCGGCGGGTCCTCCGGCGGCTCGTCCGGCTGGGACAGCGTCGGCAACTCCAGCGGCTCGACGGGTTCGAGCGGCTCGAACGGCTCCGGCGGGCCGGGCGGTTCCTCCGGCGGCTCAGGCTCGGGCTCGGGAGACCAGCCGGGCTCCTCGGGCGGTCCGGGCTCCTCGGACGGCTCGGGCTCTTCCGACGGCTCGGGCTCTTCCGACGGTTCGGGCTCCTCCGATGGCTCCGGGGGCTCCTCCTCCGACGGCTCGGGCTCCTCCACCACGCCCGCCGGCCAGGGGGACGGCACCGACGGCACCACGCCGTCCGTGATCGACAGCAACACCACCGACCCCGAGCGCACCACGCAGACCGGTGCCGAGACCTACGACCCCAGGGCCACGGAGACGGCGGGCACCCAGCCCACGCCCACCACGACCATGCCCTCGACGACGACGTACACCCCGGCCACGACGCCGCAGACCAGCTACCTCACGCCCACGGGCAACGCGGCCCCCGCCGTGATCGGCGGATCGGGCTCGTACTCCCAGCCGGGCGTCCCCGGCGCCGCCGCGGCGGCCAGGGCGGGCGCGGGCGGCATGGGCTACCCCTTCATGCCGATGGGCGGCGGCGCGCCCGCCGGCGAGCAGGAGAGTCAGGAACACCAGACGAACCTGAAGGGCGAACGCGACGACTGGCACTCGGCGACGGAGAGCACCATCTCGCCGGTGATCAACTGAGGGAGGCGGCATGGCCATCCAGCTCGACCAGAACTGGCCGGGGGCGTCGGACAAGGACGAGAGCGAGGACCCGTACACCGACCGCACCGAGGTGCGGCGCATCGCGGGCGAGTTGCACGAGCTGCTCAAGAAGCTCACCACCTCCTCCGGCATCCCGGTGACGGAGTTCGCCGTCCCGCAGGGCGACCCGGTGCCGGGGCCCCAGCTCCCGGCGGGCGCCGGCTCGCTGCCGGACCTCCAGCAGTACTGCGCGCTCAACCAGGAGCAGATGGGCCAGTGGCCGGCCGCCATGCAGTACGGCACGGCCGCCTTCAGCGCCTACGGCATGCTGATCGGCGAGCCCGGCAGCACCGGCGGCCTCTACGCCGGCCTGAACAAGCAGGCGGAGGAGTCGTTCGACGCCGTGCTGGAGATCGCGCGGACGTCCCAGACCGCCGAGCAGGCGACCGAGGAAGCCACCTCGCGTCAGGCCTGAGAGGAAAGAAGAGCGCCATGGCTGACCAGCCCGAGACACAGACCTACACTCTCCGCTACGGCAACCAGCCGATCGACACGTCGGTGCAGGAAGCCGGGTTCATGGAGAGCATGTTCCGGGACACGATCGGTGAGATCCGGGACATGATCGACGCGACCGACCCGGCCGCGGTCCAGCTCGCGGGGCTGTACTACCAGGCCGCCGAGCCGCTGCTGAACGACTTCGCCGCGGACCTGAAGACGAAGGCCGCCGAGCTGGCCGAGCACTACAAGGGGCCGGCGGCGTACCAGACGCAGCTCCAGTTGCGCAGCCTGCACGCCAGCGTGGTCGAGCTGGCCGCCAAGCTCGGCCGGATGGGCAGGTCGCTCAAGCCGTACGGCGACACGCTGCAGTGGGCGCAGGCCAACGTGGTGGAGAGCAGGGGCCGCGACTCCCGCTCCGACAACGACATCGACTGGGCCGACCAGATCCCGTTCTACGGCATCAAGCGCAGCAGCGACCGGGCCACCCAGCACCTGCGGGAGGTCAACGAGCGGATCGCGCAGCACTACGAGGACCTGCCGGTGGACGTGCAGCAGGCGCTGCCGATCGTGGTCGACCCCGAGATGCCCGACTTCGGCAACAGCGGCCTGACCGGCCCGCAGGTCGCCAGCCTCGGCTCGGGGGACGTGCCCGCCTACCAGACCACCCCGTTCAACACCGGCTCGATCCCCGGCGGCCCGTCCGGCGTCAACGGCGACTACCCGTCGTCCGCCGGCCAGTACCCCGGCGGCTACGGCAACGGCGGGCTCAACCCCGGCGACGGCACCGGCGGCGTGGGCGGCGTGGGCGGCGTCCCCGGGGTGGGCGACAGCGACGCCTACGGCGGCGCCGACCCGAACGGGCTCACCGACACCACGCTCGGCGCCACGCCCGGCGTGCCGTCCGTTCCTTCGGCGCCCGCCACGCCGTCGGCGGGCGCGGGCTCGCCCGGCGACTACGGCTCCACGAACCTGGCGGGTTACGACCCCACAGTGCCGGGCGGGCCCGGCAGCCCGAACGGCACCACCTACACGGGCAACGGCCCGGGGACGGGCGGCACCGGCAACCCCGGCGGCGGCGTGACGGGCAACGCGGGGGCGGTCTCCGGCGGCGGCACGGCGGCGAACGCCGCCTCGGCGGCCGGCCGGGCCGGGATGGGCGGCATGGGCGTGCCGATGATGGGCGCGCCGCTCTCCACCAGCCGCAAGGAGGACAACGCGACCGGGGAGATCTCCACGGACCTCTACGAGGACGACGACGTATGGGGTGGGCCGGAAGGCACCACCCCATCGACGCTGGCCTGAGTTAGTCGCAGTGTTCGAGCGGGCTGTCGTACTTGGCGGAGCCGATGGCTCCGCCCCACTTCACGCAGGTCTTGCGGGCGGTGTCCTTCACCGGGCCCGCGTAGTACTGGTAGCTGCCGGCGTCCTTCTTGCGCGCCTTGCCCTCGACCTGGAGGTAGGCCAGCACGGCCGCCTTGCCGGAGCCGCTGTTGCGCAGCGTCGTGACGCAGTTCTGGCCGGTGGCGGCCGAGTAGAGCAGCACCACCTTGCCCGCGGAGCCGAGGCTCTGCGAGTCGATCTGCTTGAAGCCGGAGCCGCAGACCTTCGTGGCCGAGTACGGGTTGCCGCTGCCGCCGCCGTTGTTGTCGCCGGTCGGCGGCGGCGTGCCGCCGCCGCAGTTGCGCGAGGTCACCTTCTGGTTGGGGTAGGCGAAGGTGGCGCCGTTGAACTTGGCGGGCACGATGCTGCCGGACGACGTGCGCTGCTCGTAGTGCAGGTGGGCGATCAGGTTGTACTTGGCGGACGACTTGCCGACGGTGCCGATCTTCTGGCCCTGGCGGACGGTGGCGCCGTTGGAGACCGAGCGGGCGTTCAGGTGGCCGTACAGGGTCACGGTGCCGTCCGAGTGCCGGATCTTGACGACGTTGCCGAGGCCGTCCGTCTTCCGGTACTCCGACATGACGACCGTGCCGGCGCCTGCTGCCACGACCGTCCTGCCGAGGTCGGCGTTGCCGTCGTTCGCGCTGCCGTTGAAGTCGATCTCGTAGCCCGCGGTGTGGGCGGAGCTCTTGCTGCTGCCCACCCAGGTCTCGCCACACGGGAACGGCAGTTGCAGCGTGGAGGCGGCCGTTGCGGCATCCGCCGTGCCCACGCCGGTGAGAGGCAGTACGGCCAAGCCGCACGCGCCTGCTATCAGGGTCTTGATCCGCATGCGGAAAGGCTGCCATCCGGATCATACAGGCGTCTAGATCATTGGCCAACTGTTCACGCTAGAAGTTGATTTTTGTCGATATCGTAGCCAGGTCCGGACATAACGTGATTTATGGACTGGGAGGGGTGTGCATGGCCACCGACACCGGGGGCGCTCAGTACGCTGGCGGGTCGTCGCTCTCCGGCGCCACGATCCAGTTCAAGGACGGCCGCATCAAGCAGGTCGGCGAGGGGCTGGGCGAGCAGGCGCCCAACATGGACGCCATCGCCCAGAACGTCGGCGGCATCCGCGTCGAGCCGCCCGCCTTCGGCGTCATCGGCATCGGCCTCAACTACGCCCACGACCAGCTCAAGGACAACGCCCACAACACGCTCAAGACCGCCAGGGACGTCCTGTCGGACTACCGGACGGCGCTGACGAAGCTCGAGGCGAACTACCAGAAGGCCGACGACGACAACGACGGCGTCATCCAGACCGACCCCTACGGGCTCGACGGAGGCGGCGGAGGCGGCGGCATCGACCCGTCCTCGCTCGGCGGCGGCATTCCGGACACCGGCGGCATCCCCGGCGCGGGCGACCTCGGCGCGGGCGACCTGGGCGCGGGCGACCTGCCGTCCTCCGAACTGCCCGACTCCGAGCTGCCGGACTCCCAGCTCCCCGACTCCGAGCTGCCCGACACCGACCTCCCCGACTCGAACGTCCCCGACACGGACCTCCCTGACACCCAGGTCCCCGAGGTCCCGGACACGCAGGTCCCGGACACGAACATCCCCGAGGCGAACATCCCGGACGCCAACGCCTCGCTCCCCACCACGCCGTCCATCGAGGACCAGCTCAACCACAACGTCCCGGACCCCAGCACCACCCTGCCGACCGACCCCACCAAGACCGGGCTGGCCGGCTACGACCCCACCAAACTGGGCGCCACGCCCACCACCCCGACCATCCCGGGCACCACCACCTCGCTCGGCCCCGGCCTGTCCACCGGCTCGCCCACGGGCGTCTCGTCCGGGGGCATGCAGCAGCCCGCCGCGGCAGGCGCCGCCGCGGCGCGCGGCCTGAACGGCATGAACGGCATGGGCATGCCGTTCATGCCGCCCATGGGCGGCGGAGGCGGCGACCAGAACAGCGAGCGGGACAAGCCCGACTACGTACGCGGCGACGAAGCCGACTGGGTGGACGACATCGACATCGCCCCACCCGTGATCGGCGAGGCCTGAGAGGAACCACATGTCCGCTACAGGAGCCGGTCGCGGCAAGTTCATCTACGCGGCCACCACGGCGACCGCCGCCGCCGCCATGTTGTACGAGTACCCGATGGCCAGGAACATCGCGCTGATGATCGGCACGATGGTGTCCAACCCGCCAAGCATGCAGCTGGCCGCCGAACGGTGGAGCGCCCCCGAGGGCGGCGGCGAGATGGACTTCGAGGGCATCAAGCAGGCGGTGCGCACCCTGCGCGAGGAGTGCAACGAGAAGGAGTGGTGGAAGGGGCCCGCCTGCGAGGCGTTCAACGACTCGGTGGACACGTTCCTGGAGCAGATGGACACGGCCGAGAAGTACCACCAGGGTGTGGGGCAGGGCGTGCACAGCCTCGCCAACGCCTACGACCTCGCCGCGGACGTGGTGGTGACCGTGGCCAGCGTCATGTTGCTGCTCGCCGGCTGGAAGAAGCTCCTCCCCCTCTTCACTCCCTGGCCCGGGTTCCAGGCGGCCATGGCTGTGGCGATCTTCGTCGCGCTGACCCGCATGGGCATGGTGGTCAGGGGCATGCTGGGCAAGCAGATGAAGTCCGTGGCGATGCTCACCGCCGTCGTGGCCGGCGTCAACCTCATGTGCATGTCGCTGGGCCAGTTCATGGAGCAGAGCCGCCCCCGGCCGGACTTCGCGCCGGCCGACCTGGAGTACGTCGGCGACGAGACCACCGGCGTGGGCACCCTGCAGCCCAAGAACGGCGGCATGCCGAGCATTTCCACCACCGGCGCGGGCGGCATGAGCGCCTTCATCTGATCGGGACCGCCGGGGGCCTGTCAGCCCCCGGCGCGGTCACTGGGCGGTGACCTGCAACGGCGAACGCGCCACCTGCGGATCCAGCGCAGGCCCCTCGGGCAGCAGGTGGACGAGGTTGCCGGGGATCGGCGCCACGTCCTCGGCCCCGTATCCCAGCTTGTTGATCTGATCCCCTGACTGCAACTGGAAGCGCCTGCCCTGGTCGCTGATCAGGAAGTAGGTCTGCACGGACGCCTTCTGCCCGTCGCCCGGCAGCAGCCCGCCGAGCGCCGCCGAGCCCGACGGCATCAGCACCTGGTCGAAGTGCTCCTGATCGCCCCGCACGCTGGGCGCGGGGATCGCCATGGTGCCGCCGACCGTCAGCTTCGCCTTGGCCGAGCCGTTCTGCGTGTCGGCGTACACGGAGCACAGCGGCGACGCCGAGGACGCGACCGCCTTGGGCAGGCTGGTCGGCATGCCGCCCACGATGAGGCTGCGGCCGCTGCTCGCGGAGTTGGCCGTGGCCGCGTCGAGCTCCAGCGGCATGGCCGCCTTCCCGCCGTACGCGCGCTTGAGCCCCGGCTCCTCCAGCAGCAGCGTGGCCTGCGTGACGTTGAGCCCGGCCAGGCCGTCGGCGAGCAGCACGTACCAGCGGTCGGGGGCGCCGCCGACGCCCTTCACGATGTAGACGCGCCCGATGGCGGCGTTGCGGCCGTCGGGGCCGCGCTTCTTCTTCCCGATGCCGGGGATGCCCGGCGCCTTGAAGTCGGGCCCGGACGGGATCGCGTTGATCCACGTGGCGGGCACCTTCTTGGGACGCGCGTTGAGCACCCGCACCCCGGCGTCGCTCGTCTTCATCCGCTGGTCGTTCCAGATCACCCAGCTCTCCTGGCCGTCCGTGACGACCAGCGCGCCGGTGCCGATCGGCGTCCCGCCGACCTCGCTGCCGCCCACGAGCGTCACGAACGGGACCGCCGTGCCCGTCGCGTCCGGAGCCTCCGTCACGCAGACCGACCACGGGCCCTTGACCAGCTTCTCCCTGGGCGGCAGCGAGTCGGGGGCGCCGGCGATGCCCACGAGCGGGCCGCGCGGGTACTTGGCGAGCGAGGCCGCGGAGACGTTCCTGACCTCGAAGTTGGTGGAGTCCAGCACCAGCAGCGCGGAGACGTAGTTCGCGACCGGCAGCATCCGCTTCTGTTCCTGGCTGTAGACGTACTTGGCGCCGGTCTCCTCCTCCACGAGGAGCTGCCCGGCCGCCTCCAGGTTCGTCGCCGCGCCGGGCTTGAGCAGCCCCCAGATCCCGAACGCCGCCGTGACCAGCAGCGCGACGATGATCCCGCAGAACATGGCCACGTTGTGCCGCCGCATCGGGGACTCGGGCACGTCCGGCTCCGCCTGCAGCAGTGCCATCCCCAGGCGCTGCTGCATCAGCTTGTGCGCCTGGTAGAGGTCCTTCCGGGTCTGCATCTCTCTCCCCACGTGTCGCAGGCATCAGCATAGAGCGCACACTTGGGTCGAGTTTCGGTCATCCGGTGAATATCAGTCGTTGTCCGGCAAAGCCGCCTGAATCTGGGTGATGGTGCCGGTCGTCACGAGCAGGCCCCGCCCGGACGGCCCGCCGCCCGCTCCGCGCGGCAGCCGGATCGAGAACAGATCGCCGTCGGTCTGCCCCTGCACCGCCAGCAACAGTCCGGTACGCGACTTGCGCGCCTCCGCCACGAACCCCCGGTAGGCCACCGTCAGGTCGCCCGTCGTGCCCGCGATCAGCAGGCCGTGGTCGCCGTCGCGGCCCGACCGGATCACCTCCTCCAGGGCCGTGCCCAGCGGGCCGTCCGGGTTCACCAGCTCGGCGTCGTCCACCAGCACCACGTAGTGCTCGTGCTCGGCCACCAGCTCCCGCAGGTCCGTGGCGTCGCCGTTCAGCACGGCCAGCGCGCCCTCCAGCTCACGCAGCGGGCTGCGCCTGGGCGCGACCGCCACCACCGGGGTGCCCTGGGCGATCAGCGAGTGAGCGGCCGTCAGCAGCGCCGAGGAGCGGCCCGAGCGGGACGGGCCGGCGATCACCGCGCCGGGGCCCTGGGCCTGAAGGTCGAACCCGAGCGGCGCCAGCGCGTCGCCGCCCGCGCCCACCAGGGCCCACAGCGGTGACGGTGGGGTGAACGCCGGGTCCAGGGCCATCGTCTGGGTGGTGGTGATGCGCATCGGGAGCGCGTCCACCCGCAACGGCGGCGACCCGCCCCAGCGCCAGGGGCCCCTGCCGACGCCCAGGGCATGCGAGGGGCTCGGCCGCCTCACCGCGCCACCCCCGGCCCCGTGCTCGTCGGCCCCATGCTCGTCGGCCCCATGCTCGTCGGCCCCATGCTCGTCGGCCTCGTGCCCGTCAGCCCCGGCCCCGAGCCTGTCGGCCTCCTGCTGGGAGGCGCGCCATCCCGGAGGCGCCGACGCCGTGCGGGCCAGCGCC
Organism: Nonomuraea monospora; assembly: GCF_039531895.1. Taxonomy (NCBI): domain Bacteria; kingdom Bacillati; phylum Actinomycetota; class Actinomycetes; order Streptosporangiales; family Streptosporangiaceae; genus Nonomuraea; species Nonomuraea monospora. The sequence continues at coordinate 49,215 of NZ_BAAAQX010000017.1, read as the reverse complement.
TGGAGCGCCGCGACCTGCGCGGGGCCCGCCGGGTCGGCGGCCAGCAGCGCGACGTGATGCTCCACGATCCCGTGCTCACCCATGGACAGCGCCCGCCCCGCAGGCATGACGGCCGGCAGCCCCTTGAGCGGGAAGCCCGCCAGCCCGTAGTCCGTGCTGTCGGACAACCGCAACAACAGCCGATCATCGAACACGGTTGACACCTGCCCGAGCAACCCCGACCGATCGCTGCTCACGACCCCCCTCAACCCCACCGCGGGCCCTTCCCGCAGAAGCTGCAGCACCGCCTCGATCAGCCGCCCGTAGTCGTAGCCCTCGAAGGCCGCGACGAAGCCCTCCCACCGGTCGAGCATGAACACCAGCCACGGCAGCCGATGCCCGGCCAGCCGGTACTCGGCCAGCGACGCGTGCCCGGCCTCCGCGAGAAGCTGCTGCCTGCGCCCGACCTCCGCCCGCAGCCGGGTGAGCAGCCGCTCCACCCGGTCGAGCTGGTCGCGCGTCACGACGGCGCCGCAGTGCGGCATGGCCATCAGCGGCAGCAGCGCGCCGGAGCCGCAGTCCACGGCGTGCAGGTGCACGTCCTCGGGGGAGGCGTGGGCGGCGATGGAGCCCGCGATGGTCCGCAGCGCCGTCGATCTTCCGCTGCGAGCGGCGCCCGCGATGAGCAGGTGTCCGCCGTGCGCGACGTCGAGCGCCAGCGGGCGCCTGTCCTGCGCCCACGGCCGGTCGGTGATCCCGAACGGCAGCGGCTCCACTTCCGCGAACCCGCCGGCGGCCTCCGGGGGGCTGCTCTCGGGGAGGTCGAGGACGAGGTGCGAGGGCAGGGGGTCCAGCCAGGGGCTCGGCTGCGCGGGCACTTCCGCCAGTTCGGCGGCCTCGATGAGGGCGTCGGCGACGAGCGTGAGGTCCGTGATCGTGGACTCCTCGTCGTCCGCACGCGGAGGCGGCGGCAGCGCCTTGCCCAGCGCACGCCACTCCACCTCAAGCACTCGCAGACTCCCACCCCCCGCCAAACCGCCCGCCAGGCCGCCGCCCGCCAGGCCGCCGCCCGCCAGGCCGCCGCCCGCCAGGCCGCCGCCCGCCGGGCCGCCACCAGTGCCGCTCGCCCCGTTCCCGCCCGGCACGGGCAGGACCGGGCTGCGACCCCCGACGCGGGCCGTCTGCACCGCGACCGCCGCCCCCACCCCCGACCGCACGTAACACCGCCCAGGCGTCGACTTGGAGATGTGCGCGGCGTCCGGCACATCGATCACGTCCGCCGACTCGGCGGGCTCGGTCACCCGCAACGCGATCCGCAGCGACGTGTTCGCCTGGATGTCGGCCGTCACCACCCCGGCGGGCCGCTGCGTGGCCAGGATGAGATGAATCCCGAGAGACCGCCCGCGCCGCGCGATGTCCACGAGCCCGGTCACGAAGTCAGGCAACTCGGCCACGAGCGCGGCGAACTCGTCGATGATCAACACCAGCCGGGGCATCCCCGCCCCGGTGTAGTCCTCGATGTCCTTGGCCCCCGCCGCCGCCAGCAGCCGCTCCCTGCGCCGGATCTCGGCCGCGAGCGAGTCGAGGGCCCGCTGCGTGAGGTGGCCGTCGAGGTCGCTGACCATGCCGACGGTGTGCGGCAGCCGTACGCACTCCTTGAAGGCCGCCCCGCCCTTGTAGTCGATCAGCACGAACGTGAGCTGGTCGGGCCGGTTCGCCACCGCCAGCGAGCAGATCATGGTCTGCAGCAGCTCTGACTTGCCCGCGCCTGTGGTGCCGGCGATGAGCCCGTGCGGGCCGTCGAGCCGGAGGTCCACGGTGAACGGCCCGTCGGGCCCGACGCCGATCAGCGCCTCGGTGCTGCCGTGCGCGGTCCACCGGGAGGCCAGCTCGGCGCCGGTGGGCACGGTCAGGCCCATGAGGTCGAGCAGGCGGGCGGCGTCGGGCAGGTTGCCGCCTGGGTCGTCCCTGCTGACGTCGCGGATGGGGGCCAGCGCCCTGGCGAGGCGGTCGCACCAGGCGGGGGAGACGAGGTCGCCGAGGAGGGGCCCGAGGACGTCGAGGCCGCCGCCGCGCAGGCGGACCAGCCCGTCGGGGCCGCAGTCGGCCACGGTCTGGCACTCCTCGGGCAGCAGCCGCTGGTCGTCGTCGATGGCGAGGGTGAACACGCCGCAGCGCGGCCCCTGGCGCAGCACCTGCGGCATGCCGGGCAGGCCGCGCAGCACCTGGGCGCCGTCGAGGATCACCAGCACGTCGTAGGGGCGCACGTCGTAGGAGGAGAAGGTGGGCTTCTCGGGGCCGCCGAGGTCGTCCCAGCCGGTGGGGACCTTGCCCAGCTCGGGGATGGCGGTGTTCTGGCGTTCGTCGATGAGGGCGGCCAGCTCGGCGACCCGGCGGGCGGCGGAGTCGGGGTCGGCGCCGACGAGCGCCACGCACTCCTCGCCCGCCCGGGGCGCGCAGTGCGGCAGCCAGCGCATCCAGCCCCACTGCCGCTCGGCGTCGGGGTGCGCGGACACGATGACGACGGCCAGGTCGCGAGGGCTGTGCAGGGTGGCGGCCTGGGCTATGAGCCAGCTCGCCAGCCCGGCGGCGGCCGTACGGTCACCGGTGACGCCCGCCACCCCGAGCCGCCGCATGGGCAGCGCGACCGGCACGGAGCGGCAGATCGGGGGGTCGATGCGGCCGCCCTGCTCCTCGGAAAGCTCCAGGTCGGCGGGCAGGTCGGCGAGGCCGATGCGCAGCCGGAGCGTGTCGGTGTCGTGGATCCTGCGCTCCCACAGCCGCCTGCGCGGCCCGGTGGCGGTCAGCAGCACGCGGGCGGGGTCGGGCGCGTCGTCCCTGCGCGCGGCCTCGTCGGCGACGCGGGCCTGCTCCACCTCCTCGTCGTAGGCGCGCAGCTTCTCCTTGTGCTCCTTGAGCGCCTTCTTGTGCTGCTTCTTGCCGTGGCGGCGGTCGCTCCACCACTGGCCGATCATGATGACCGGCGTCATGAGGGCGACGAGCAGGTAGAACGGCTGCTTGAGCGCGAACGCCAGGGTGACGCCGAGCACGGCGGGCAGGAGCGCGGCCAGCAGTTGCAGGCGCATCCCCTCGTTCCTCGTCGGCTCCTTGGGCCGGACGAACGTGCGCCGGGGCTCGGGCCGCCGCAGCCTGGGCGGCCGGTTGTAGGCGACGCCGCCCTCCTTGCGCGGCGCGAGGTGGGCGTCCCTCGGCTCGATGGAGGTCAGCGTGAACACCGAGGAGCCGCAGGTCAGCACGGCCTGGTCGGGCCATTCGACCGGCTCGGTGAGCGGCCGGCCGTCGAGCTCGGGCACCTCGCCGTAGCCGGCGGCGAGCGCGGCGGCCTCCCGCTCGGCCGTGCGGGCGGTGAGCTCGGCGACCTCCTCGGCCCAGCGGCCCTTGAGCTTGAGCTTGGGCGCGTCGGCCGGCGGCTGCCAGGTGCGCTCCACGGTGATGGCCTCCGGCGTCACGCGTACGGTGACCGCCTCGGGAGCCAGCGCGGGATCGCCCACCGCCACCGCGCACATGGGGTCGGCGCCGATGACGTGCGCGCCCAGCCCGAGCCGGTGCACCGCCCCGGCGGCGGGCCCGCCCACGACCCGCACCTCGGCGACGCCGCCGGGCTCCGCGACGATGGTGGCGCGGGCCAGGTGGGCCTCCATGGTCACCTTGTCGCCGTCGCGCAGCACGGCGGTGACCGGGGCGAGCGGGTCGAGCGGGCGGCCGTCGCGCCACAGCGTGGGCGGCCCCATGTCGGACCGCTCGGGCCTGCGCGGCCGCGGCACCCGGGGGCCTCCGCCGCCCGCCGTCATGCCGCCCGCCGTCATGTTGTAGGGGGCTCTGGCCTTGGGCAGCCGGACGACCTCCGCCAGCGGGCCGTGGTCGCTCAGCTCCGCGCTGAGCCGTCCCACCGTGGCGCCGTCGTCGCCGTCGATCACGACGTCACGGTCGCCCTGCCCGCCGATCACGGTGAGCATGATCCGCATGGTGCCGTCTCTCCTCGGTCGACTTCGGGCGCCAAAGTAGCGTCCGGAACGTGGCGGGGTGCGCCGATTGACGCCAATGGCATGGCCCGGTGATGGATGTGACAGAAGTTATTGAAGAGGCGACTAACCCAATAAATCGGTATCCGTCAACTCGGTAGAAACAATAGGCATTGATTATCTGCGCTTGACATCATGTCACCTGCGAAACAAGCATGGGTCTTCGAATTCCGCCTCCGCCGCTCGGATGATCCCCACATAATGGCGTGAATTCCGCAATTCACCTTTCCGGGAGCCCCCCACCCATGAGGACCAGTGAAAAGCAGCCTGCCGCCAACGCGGCGGCGGGGTTGTCCGGGCCGGCCTCGCGCAAGCTCCCCGTCCCGCCCAGGGAACGCAAGCCGGCGCTGGCCGCGCTGGCCGTCCTGCTCATCCTGGGCGGCGCGCTGGCCACGACCCTGCTCGTGCTGAACAGCGGCAACCGCGTCTCCGCCATCCGCGTCGTCCAGCAGGTCGGCGCCGGGCAGAAGTTCACCAAGGCCGCGATCGAGGAAGTCAAGATCGCTAATGATGGCGTCGACTACGTCTCCTGGTCGGAGCGGGACGAAGTGCTCAACAGCTTCGCGACCGTCACCATCCTGCCTGGCACGCTGTTCATCAACGAGATGGGGGCGAAGACGACCACTGAGCTGGGGGAGGGAAAGGCCACCGTCGGGCTGGCCCTCAAACCCGGTCAAATACCGGCAGACGTGCAGCCGGGTGATCGCGTTCAGGTGATATTCGTACCGAGCCGGTCGAGTGAGGGAGAAAGCCGCGTGCTCGCCGCGAGCGCACTCGTCTTCGCCGTCGGCGACAAGTCCAGAACGGGGAATTCCGGCCAGATCACCGTGGTCGTGGAGGCTCCCGCGGCGCCGGAGGTCGTGGCCGCCGCCTCCAGCGGGCAGATCGCGGTGGCCGAGCTTCCGGGGGCACGCTGACGTGGCGCTGATCGTACTGGCGGCCGACAAGGGCGCGCCGGGGGTGACCACCGCCGCCACGGCGCTCGCGGCGGTCTGGCCCCGTCCCGTGCTGCTGGCCGAATGTGACCCGGCGGGCGGCGACCTCGCCTACCGCCTGCCCGCCGCGGGCGGAGGCGTGCTGAACCCCGGCAGGGGGCTGCTCACGCTGGGCGCCACCGCGCGGCGCGGGCTGGAGGCCGCGCAGATCCACCAGCACACCCAGAAGATCGTCGGCGGGCTCGACGTGCTGGTCGGGCTCACGCACGGCGAGCAGGCCGCCGGGCTCACCTGGCTGTGGGGCCCGCTGGGCAGGTCGCTCGCGGCCGTCCCGAACGCCGACGTGATCGCCGACTGCGGACGTCTGGGCGCGCACCCGCAGATCGCCGACCTGATGGCCGAGTCCGAGCAGGTCGTGCTGCTCACCAGGGCCACCCTCGACCACGTGGCCCACCTGCGCGAGCGACTCCAGATCACCAAGGCGCACGGCGTCGTGGTGATCGCCGACCCGCGCAACTACCGCGGCTCCATCGAGGACGTGCGCAGGATCGTCGGCCCCAGCGTGCAGTTCGTGCACGGCCTGGCCTACGACCCCAAGGGCGCCGAATTGCTGCGCGGCCAGTGGGGCGGCCGGCTGGACCGCTCGCTGCTCATCCGTACGGCCCGAGACCTGGCGGCGAGGCTGGTGAGCCACCGATGATCGACCACTCCCTCGTCAAACGCTTCCGCCAGGAGGTCGGCGACCGCCTGGCCCACCAGCGCCGGCTCGACCAGGCCAACGGCCTGCCCCCGATGACCGGCGAGGACGAGCGCCAGTTCGCCAGGGCGCTGATCTCGCAGGTGCTGGAGGAGCACGCGCGCGGCGAGATCGGCCTGGGCCGCACGCCGCCGACCGTGGAGGAGGAAGAGGCGCTCGCGGCCGGCATCCACGCGGCGCTGTTCGGGGTGGGGCGGCTGCAGCCGCTGCTCGACGACGCCGAGGTCGAGAACATCGACATCAACGGTTGCGACAGGGTGTTCGTGAGCTACGCCGACGGCCAGGAGCTGATGCACGACCCGGTCGCCGAGTCCGACGACGAGCTGATCGAGCTGATCCAGATCCTGGCGGCGTACTCGGGGCTGTCGAGCAGGCCGTTCGACACCGCCAACCCACAGCTCGACCTGCGCCTGCCCGACGGCTCCCGGCTGAGCGCGGTCATGGACGTCACGGTCAGGCCGTCCGTGTCGATCCGCCGCGCCCGCCTGGGCAAGGTCTTCATGTCCGATCTCGTAGGCAACGGCACGATAAGTCAGGACATAGCGAGGTTCATGAAGGCGGCGGTCGGCGCCCGCAAGAACATCATGATCGCCGGGTCCACCAACGCGGGCAAGACGACCCTGCTGCGCGCCCTGGCCAACGAGATCCCGCCCGCCGAGCGCCTCATCACCGTCGAACGCGCCCTGGAGCTGGGCCTCGACCAGTTCCCCGAGCTGCACCCCAACGTCGTCGCCTTCGAGCAGCGCCTGCCCAACTCCGAGGGCCAGGGCGAGATCTCCATGGCCGAGCTGGTCCGCCGCTCGCTGCGGATGAACCCCAGCCGCGTCATCGTCGGCGAGGTGCTCGGCGACGAGATCGTCACCATGCTCAACGCGATGACCCAGGGCAACGACGGCTCCCTGTCGACCATCCACGCCAACTCCAGCATGGAGGTCTTCAACCGCATCTCCACCTACGCGTTGCAGGCCCGCGAGCGGCTGCCCATCGACGCCACCCACATGCTCATCGCCGGCGCCATCGACTTCGTGGTCTTCATCGAGAAGCGCAACGACTACCACGTGGGCGGCCGGCTGCGCCGCTACGTCTCCAGCATCCGCGAGGTCAACGGCTGCGACGGCCGCGTGCTGTCCAGCGAGGTGTTCGTGCCTGGCCCCGACGGCGCCGCCGTCCCGCACGCCCCGCTCTCCTGCCTGGAGGAACTCGCCGCCCACGGCTACACCCCGGGAGGCTGGTGAGACATGCCGATCACGATCTCCCCGCTGGCGCTGCTCGCCGGCGCGACCGCGGGCGGCGGCCTGTTCCTGTTCCTCCTGTCCCTGTACGGCCTGCGCCCCCGCCCCACCCGGCCCAAGAGCAACCTGGTCAAGGCGCTCACCACCCGCGGCGCCGTCGCGGCGGTGGCCGCCACCCTGGTCCTGATCATCACCCACTGGCCGGTCATGGCGGTCGGCACGGTGCTGCTCGTGTTCGCCTGGCGCGGCCTGGCGGGCGGCGCCGCCGAGGAGCGCGCCGCCATGCGCCGCCTGGAGGGCCTGGCCGCCTGGACGGAGTCGCTGCGCGACACGATCGCCGGAGCCGCCGGCCTCGAACAGGCCATCCCCTCCTCCATCAGAGCCGCCGCGCCCATGCTCAGGCCCCACCTGCGCGCGCTGATCGACCGGCTGCACACCAGGATGGCGCTGCCGGAGGCGCTGGCCCGCTTCGCCGACGAGCTCGACGACCCCTCGGCCGACCTGGTCGTCGCCGCGCTCATACTCAACTCCAAGCTGCGCGGCCCCGGCCTGCGCGACGTGCTCGGCGCGCTGGCCGTCTCGGCCCGCGAGGAGCTGGACATGCGCCGCCGCGTCGAGGCCGAGCGCCGCGCCACCAGGCGCAGCGTGCAGATCGTAGTGATCACGGCGCTGGTGTTCGCCGGGATCCTCGTGCTGTTCAACCCCGAGTACGTCAAGGAGTACGAGGGCTACCTGGGCCAGGCCGTCCTGGTGGTCGTCGCGGGGCTGTTCGGCGCGGGGTTCGCCTGGATGCGGCGGCTGGCCAGGTTCGACAAGCCCACGCGGCTGCTCATGGGAGGAGGCGGCGATGGTTGAGAGCGCGCTTGCCGGCGCCGTGCTCGGGCTCGGCCTGTTCGTGCTGCTGAGGGCGCTGTTCCCGGCCCGTCCCGGGCTGGTGGCGCGGCTGCTCGCGCTCGACGCCGTCCGCGAGGACACGGGCGCGCCCCGCATCCAGCTCGTGCTGCCCGACGAGGAGGTCAGCGCGTTCCGGCGCGGCCTCGGCGCCCGCCTGGCCGCCCTGTACGGCGCGCGCGGCTGGGAGGCCAGGTCGGTCAAGTCGGACCTGGCCCTGGTCGGCCGCTCGTTCGAGGCGTTCCTGGCCACCAAGGTGCTGCTGGCGGCCAGCGGCCTGCTGGCCTTCCCGCTGCTGCTGGCCTGGCTGGTGCTCATGGAGTGGGGCGTCTCCCTGGCCATCCCGTTCTGGACGGCCGTGCTCGTCGCCGCCGTCTTCTTCTTCCTGCCCGACTTGCAGGTCAAGCGGGACGCGGCGGCCAAGCGGCGCGACTTCCGCCACGTCGTCGGCGCCTTCCTCGACCTCGTCTCCATGAACCTGGCGGGCGGCCGGGGTGTCCCCGAGGCCCTCATGATGGCCGTCTCCGTCAGCGGCGAGCAGCCCAACTGGGCGATGGGCCGCATCCGCGACGCCCTCAGCGGCGCCAGGATCGTCGGCATCACGCCCTGGCAGGCGCTCGGCCAGCTCGGCGAGGAGATCAACGTCGACGAGCTGCGCGACCTGTCCGCCGCGCTCGGCCTGGTGGCCGACGACGGCGCCAAAGTACGTGCCTCGCTCACGGCCAGGGCCGCCACGCTGCGCCGCCGTGAGCTGGCCGAGATCGAGGGCCGGGCGGGCGAGCGCTCCCAGTCGATGCTGGTGGCCCAGCTCCTGCTCTGCGCCGGTTTCGTGATCTTCCTCAGCTATCCCGCCGCGATGAAAATGTTGGGAGTCTGATGAACCACCCGTGGATCGTCTATCTGAACGCCTACCTGGGCGAGCGCGTCCGCCGCGCCCGCACCGCGCCCACCAGGGGCGCCTCCGCCGTCGAATGGGTGATCATCACCGCGATCATCGCCGGCGTCGCGCTCGGCCTGGCCACCTTGATCAGAACCCTGGTGGAGCAGCAGCAGGGCAACCTCGAACAGACCTTCGGCGGCGGCGGAGACGGCGGTGGGGGCGGCGGCCAGCCGTGAGAGTCAGGCCGCCTCGGGACGAGCGCGGCGCGACAGTGATCGAGCTGGCCCTGCTGATGCCGGTCATCCTCGCGACCGTGCTGCTCATCGTGCAGGTCGCCCTCTGGTTCCACGCCCGCGAGGTGGCCGAGGCGGCGGCCAGGGAGGGCGCGCGCGTGGCCAGGGCCGCCCCGTTCGACTCGGCCGCCTGGCAGGGCGAGGCCACCGGCAAGGCCACCGAGATCATCCAGGCCGTCGGGCCCCGGCTGCTCCAGGAGGCCACCGCCACGACCTCGGAGAGGGAGCCCGACGAGCGCTTCGTCACGGTGACCGGCAGCGCCGTGCAGGTCATCCCGCTGCTGCCCGACCTCGCGTTCACCATCACCGCCACCGCGGGCGGCCCCGTCGAGTGCTTCCGCCCCGACAACGGCGGCGAGGACTGCGCATGAACGAGCGGGGTTCGATGGCCGTGGAGACCGTCATGCTGGCCCCGGTCTTCCTGCTGTTCCTGATGTTCCTGGCCGGCGCCGGGGTGCTGGTGGAGTCGCAGGGACGGGTGAACGGGGCCGCGCGCGACGCCGCCCGCGCCGCGTCCGTGCAGCGCACGCTCGACGACGCGGAGGCCGCGGCGGAGGGCATCACCACGAGCGTGCTGGAGGGCCGCTGCCAGTCGGCCGCGGTCACCCTGGACGGCTCCGAGTGGGAGCAGGGCGGCCAGGTGCAGGCCGAGGTGTCGTGCGAGCTGGACCTGGCCTTCCTCGGCTTCGGCGGCACCAAGCGGCTCACGGGCACGGCGGTGGTGCCGATCGAGCAGTTCAGGAGGGTCGAATGAGAGCCGGCGAGCGGGGCTCCATGTCGGTGTTCACCGTGCTGTTCTCCGTGGTCGTGTTCCTGCTGGCCGGGCTGCTGGTGGACGGCGGCTCCGCGATCAACGCCCGGCTGCGCGCCGCCGACGTGGCCGAGCAGGCCGCCCGCGCCGGCGCCGACGAGCTCGACGTGGACCACCTCCGCGCGACGGGGGAGGCGCGGCTGCTCGGCGAGGCGCAGGTGTGCGCCAGGGCCGACGAGATCGTCGCGGCCCAGGGCGGCGACGACGTGTCGTCGGGCGAGTGCGCGATCGGCCAGGGCCAGGCCACCGTGACCGTCACCGTGGCGGTGCGGTGGGAGGCGTTCTTCCTCGGCGCGATCGGCTTCCCCGGCTCCGAGATGACCGGCGAGGCCACGGCGGCGCCCGAAGCGAGATAGACCGAATCCCGCCACTCGATGGAAGCGGGACACCACCAGGCACGACCCTGGACCGGGGAAAGGAGAGGCGATGCCGACGCGAGAGCCCGCGCGTCCACCCGGACGTCACGTTCCCGTACGCGTGCCGGCCAGGCGCAGCTTCGGCGACGTGCTCGCCGGGATCGGGGCGCTGGCCGTGCTGGTGGCGCTGGTGGGCGGCGTGCCGTACGCGCTGCTCAGCTACGTCGGCCCGCCCGTCAGACCCGAGCTGCTCGACCTCGACGTGTGGACCGGCAAGGTCGGCTACAGCACCATCATGGCCGTGCTGGTGCTGATGGTGTGGGGCGCCTGGTTCCAGCTCTTCGTGTGCGTCATGGTCGAGGTGTACGCCGGGGTCCGCCGGGTCGGCATGCCCGCCCGCGTGCCGCTCTCCGGCGGGATGCAGTTCCTCGCCAACAAGCTCGTCTCGGCCGTGCTGCTGCTGTTCACCGCGGGGGCGATGGTGGTGCCGCTGGTCAAGCTGGCGCCCACGCCCGCCGCCCCGCCGGTGACGGCGGTCGCGTACTCGGCGCCGCTCGTCGAGCAGACGCTGGAGACGCCCAAGACCAAGAAGGTGTACGTGGTGCAGCCGCCGCACGGCCGCCACCACGAGAGCCTGTGGGAGATCGCGGAGAAGTGCCTCGGAGACGGCCGCCGATACCCCGAGATCTACCGGCTCAACCAGGCCAGGGAGCAGCCCGACGGCACCCGCCTGCGGATGGCCGACCTGATCAGGCCCGGCTGGGTGCTCGACATGCCGGACGACGCGCGCAACGTCCACATCGTCCCCGCCGACCAGGCGCGCGAGCAGACGCTGCGCGAACATCCTGGCCGGGCGCACGTGGACCGGCCCGAGCCAGGCGAGCGGGGCGAGGCCAAGCACCGCCAGCCCGAACAGGAGACGGAGCGGCCGGGCAAGCACGCCGACCGGCAGGAAGGCAAGCACGCCCAGCAGGAGGGCAAGCGGGCCGACCAGGAGGACGAGACGCCAACGGACCGGCAGCCCGTCGTCATCTCCGAGCCGCAGGGCGGCGACCTGACCCAGTACCTCGCCGCCGCCTCGCTGGCCGCGGCCGGGCTGCTGATCGTGCTGGCCAGGCGGCGCAGGGAGCAGCTCTGGCGGCGGCTGTTCGGCCGCCGGATCGTCCGGCCACGCGACGACGCCGCCCAGGCCGAGATCGCGCTGCGGCTCGGGAGCGACGCGCCCGGGGCCCGGATTCTGGACGTCGGGCTGCGCATGCTCGGCGCCGAGCTGGCCGCCCAGCGGCGCACCCCGCCTGTCGTGTACGGGGCTCATCTGTCGGCGCGGTCGCTCGACCTGTGGATTCATCCGGCCGACGACGACCCGCCCGCGCCTTGGACGGCGGCGGACGGTGGGCAGATCTGGCGGCTGCCCGCCCACGAGGGCCGCCACCTGCCCGACCCCAGGACCCAGACCGCTGCTTCCGGCGGCCAGGTGTCGTCGGGGTGGGCGTCCTCGTCCGGGATCCAGGCTGGCCGGGCGCGCTCGTCCGGCGACCAGGAAGGCCGGGCGTCCTCGTCCGGGGGGCAGACGCCGTCGGGGCGGGCACCGTACGCGGACAGCAGGCCGCAGCTCGACGCGCGCGGTCGCCCGGTCAGGGCAGCGCAGCCCGACGCTCATGCGCGCGCCGGTGGGGAGCCGCACCCCGACAGCGGCCTCGGCCCTGACGCCGGGCTGCGACCCGGCGGGGCGCCGTATCCCGGGCTGGTCTCCATCGGCACGGACGCCGCGGGCCGCGTCCTGATCGACCTGGAAGCCGCCCAAGGCCTGATCAACGTGCGCGGCGCCCAGACCACCGCCGCCCTGGCCGCCCTGGCCGTCGAGCTGGCCACCAACCTGTGGTCCGACCGCATGCGCATCACCCTCGTCGGCTTCGGCGGCGAGCTGACCGCCATCGCGCCGGGCCGGGTCAGGGCGGTGGGCAGCCTGGCCGAGGTGCTGCCCGAGCTGGAGGCGAGCGCCGCACCCCGCAGGGAGGTGCTGACCGGCCGCATCACCGGCAGCCCGCGCAGCGCCCACTACCTGCTGTCCGCGGTGGCGCCCACCCACGAAGAGGCCCGCCGCCTGGCGCTGCTGGCCCGCAGGGACACAGCCGGGTACGTGGTGGCGGGCGAGGTCCCGCACGCCACGTGGACCCTGCAGATCGGCGACGACGGCAGGGCCAGGATCGCCGAGCTGGGCTTCGAGGTGGACGCCCAGCTCCTGCCGCGCCGCCACTACCAGGCGCTGATCGACCTGTTCCGCACCGCGGGCCGCCTGGAGGGCGAGGCGATCCCGGAGGCCGAGCCGCTGGCGGGGCTGCATCCGCCCGCCGTCGAGATCAGGATCCTCGGCCCCGTCGAGATCGCCGGCCTGCCTCCGCTGGAGGAGGGCCGGATGGAGCTGGCCACGGAGCTGCTGGTGTACCTGGCGACGCACGTGGGCGGTGTGCACCCGGTGGTGCTCGGCGGCGTGTTGTGGCCGCGCGGCGTGCAGGACATGGTCAGGGACGCCACGATCGCCAGAATCGCCGAGTGGCTGGGGCCGGACCACCTGCTCACCGACGAGGCGGGCAGGCTGCGGCTGGGGCCCGACGTCCGTACGGACTGGGTGCTGTTCCGCGAACTGGTCCGCCGCTCGCAGAACGACCCGACGGCCAGGGCCGTCCTGCTGGAGAAGGCGCTCGGCCTGGTCAGGGGCCCGCTGCTGGCCGCGCGCGGCCCCGGCAGGTACGCCTGGCTGGCGGCCGACGACCTGGAGTACGACGTGAGCGCGGCCGTGGCCGACGCCGCGCACCAGCTCTGCGAGCTGCGGCTGGCGCACGGCCAGCCGGACGCCGCGGTGGCCGCCGTCCGGGCGGCGCTGCTGCTGGCCCCCGACGACGAGGGCCTGTGGCGCGACCTGCTGCGGGCCACGCACGCGACGGAGGACACGGTACGCCTGCGCGCCGTCGTCGAGGGCCTGACCAGACGGGCCGCCTCGCACGCGTACGGCGGGGCGATGGCCCCCGAGACCGAGGCGCTGATCGAGGAGCTGCTGCCCACGTGGCGCATTCATGTGGTGAGGGAGTCGTCGGCATGAAACGTGCGGCCATCTTGGCGGGTTTGCTGTTCGTGGCGGGCTGCGGAGCGGCGGAGCGGCCGTACCGTCCCCAGGAGGGCGCCCCGCCGCCGGCGGCCTCCGCGCGGGCCACCACCCCCAAGCAGCAGCCGTCGTCCGGCCCCGCGCTGGTCCGGGTCGCCGACGGGCTGAAGGCCCGCATCGAGTGGCCCGCGGACCCCGACCCGCTGCTGAAGGTCATGGTCGACCAGTACGTCGGCACCCGCAGAGCCGTCGCGGAGAACGAGCGCGTCTACAAGGACGGCATGGAGCTCGACGCCGCCGTGCAGGCGACGAAGTGGGTGCAGTCGTTCGCCGACGAGCAGTGGTCGATGCGCGGCGTCGGACGGCTGTACAACCTGCGCGTCAGCGCACGCGTGGGCAAAGGCGCTCAGATCGACGCCTGTGTGGACGAATCAGGGGTCCGGATGGTCTCCACCCGTACGGGAAAGGCCGTCAGCCCCCAGCCCGAGTGGTTGCGCACCCCCTACGGCCAGAGCGTGGCCGCCCGCCGAGGCGACGACGGGGTGTGGCGCATCAGGACCTACGTTCCCTCCAGAGAGAGATGCACCCGATGAAAGCCTGGCTAGCGGCTCTGCTCGTGGCACCGCTGCTCCTCGACCCCATCCCCGGCCCCGGCGACAACACGACCCAGGAGAAGGAGCAGACCGGCAACACGGTCGGGTGGAGGGGGAAACACACCAGCATCAGGGTCAGCGGCGACGTCCGCGGCAGCGGCGACGGCTACCGCATCCCGCAACCGTGCTGGTACGAGCCTGGCCCCACCCCGGAGGAGATGCTCCGCCAGCGCAGCGAGGGCCGCGACGCGGCGAACAGGGCGCGGATCGACGAGGAGAGCCACCAGGCCTTCATCCAGCAGTTCAAGGACAAGATCGGCAAGGACGGCCGCTGGTGGCTGCCCGGCCTGAACGAGGCCGACCCCAACGGCGTGGCCTGCTGGACGAACCTGGAGCAGTTCATCTTCGTCCCCACCGGGACGACGCCGCCCTCCGGCCTCACCATCGAGCAGCTCGCGCAGATCGCCCGCGCCGCGCTCACCGTGCCGGAGCCCGCCGTCAAGCTGAACCCCGACGCCAAGAGCTACGTCAACCTGCCCACCTGGGTCTGGCTCGAAGGCGTCGGCGAGCAGACCCGCACCGTCACGGCCGAGCTGCCGGGCGTCATGAGCGTGACCCTGGTCGCGACCCTTGAGGACATCCAGATCGACCCGGGGACGACGCGTGAGCGGGCGGAGGTCACCGAGAGCGGTTGCGGGGCGGCGGGGAAGCCGTACACGAAGGGCGCGGAGTTCTCGTGCGGCGTGCGGTACCTGCGCTCGTCGATCGACCAGCCGCGCGAGAAGTACACCTTGACCGTGACCACCCTGTGGCCGGTGGACATCCAGGCCCAGGGCGGTGTGGTGCCGTTCCAGTTCGACCCGGTGGAGCTGGAGACCTCGCGTGACGTGCCCGTCGGCGAGATCCAGAGCAACGTCACCCCGCCGTCAGGACAGAACGGCGGCTAGCGGGGCCAGCTCAGGCTCCTGCGCGGCCTCGGCCAGCACCTCCTTCAACACGGTGTCGTGCGTCGGCTGCGCCTGCTCCAGCAGCTCACGCCCGGCCGGCGTCACCTCGGAGTAGATCCCGCGCCGATCGTCCTCGCACAGGTACCGGTGCAGCAGCCCCCGGTTCTCCAGCCGCGTCACCAGCCGCGTGGTCGCGCTCTGGCTGAGCACCACGGCCCTGGCGAGCTGCTGCATGCGCATGTGCCAGCCGTCCTGCCTGGCGAGCACGTCGAGCACGGTGTACTCGCTCACGCTGAGCCCGTGCGCCTTCTGCAGGGCCTTCTCCAGCCGATCCTCGATCTTGGCGTGCAGCGCCGCGAGGGTGCGCCAGCCCTGGGCGCGCGCCTCGGCGGCGTCATCGGCTATGGGCATGTGGACAGCCTCCTCCGGCATGGTTGTATGGTCAGTTAGTCGGCGTGTGCAAATAATGTCTACGCTCACTAACGTCGTCTGAGGAGAATTCTATGCCTCTCGCCCTGTTCGCCCTCGCGATCAGCGCCTTCGGCATCGGGACCACGGAGTTCATCATCAACGGGCTGCTGCCCGATCTGGCCACGGACTTCGGCGTGACCATCCCCGCCGCCGGCCTGCTGGTCTCCGGCTACGCCCTCGGCGTCGCCGTCGGCGGGCCGCCGCTGACCATGCTCGGCGGGCGCCTGTCACGCAAGACCATGCTGCTGGCCCTGATGGTGCTGTTCATCGCGGGCAACCTGCTGTCCGCACTCGCCCCCTCGTACGGCGTGCTCATGATCGGACGCGTGCTGGCGGCCTTCGCGCACGGCGCCTACTTCGGCGTCGGCTCCGTCGTGGCCGCCGACCTGGTGGCGCCGCAGAAGCGGGCCAGCGCGATCGCCCTGATGTTCACCGGGCTGACCCTGGCCAACGTGCTCGGCGTGCCGCTGGGCACGTGGATCGGGCAGGCGTTCGGCTGGCGCGCCACGTTCTGGGTCGTGGTCGCCATCGGCGTGGCCGGCCTCGCGGGCGTTCTGGCCCTCGTACCGCGCCAGCCCAGGCCCTCGGGCGGCGGCCTGCTGCGCGAACTCGCCGCCTTCCGCTCGGCCGGAGTCTGGCTGGCGCTGGCCATGACCGTCTTCGGCTTCGCCCCCGTCTTCGCCGTCATCACGTTCATCGCGCCGATCATGACCGGCGTCGGCGGCTTCTCGCCGGGGGCGGTACCGGTGGTGATGGCCGTGTTCGGCGTCGGCCTCGTCGCCGGAAACCTCATCGGCGGCAAGCTCGCCGACCGGGCCGTCATGCCCAGCATCTACGGCTCCGTCGGCCTGCTCACCCTGCTGGCCGTCGTGGTGGCGCTCGTCTCGTCCAGCCAGATCGCCTTCATCGTCACGATCACCCTGTTCGGCGTGGCCGCCTTCGCCACCGTCCCGCCCCTGCAGACGCGCGTTCTCGACGCGGCGGCAGGCGCCCCGACCCTGGCCTCGGCCGCCAACATCGGCGCCTTCAACCTGGGCAACGCCATCGGCTCGTTCGCGGCCGGCCTGACCATCGACGCCGGCCTCGGCTACACGGCCCCCGCCTGGACCGCCGCCCTGCTCGGGCTGGTGGGGCTCGGTGTGGCGGGGGTCGCGGGGGTGCAGGCCCGGCGGCGGCTGGTTCCCGCTTGATCGCCGTCAGGGCTGGCGTGGTGCCAGCCCTGACGGGGTGAATCAGTCGAACAGCTCGTCGACGGTGGTGACGGTGGCGGCTCTGCTGATCCATGTCATCAGCGTCGCCTCGTCGGTGCAGGCGAGGATGCGTTCCCGTGCTTCCTGCGGCACGCGTACGTTTCGGCTCTCGAGGAAGCGGAGGATGGCCTCAGCCTTGCCCTCCGCCTTGGCTTCCGCCTTGGCTTCCGCCTTGGCTTCCGCCTTGCCCACTTCGACCCACTCGCGGACGAAGTCGAAGGTCATGAGGTAATCGCGGTTTACGGCCGTCTTGCGTGGCGCCGGCCATGGCGGGGGGATCAATCGAACAACTCGTCGGCGGTGGTGGCTGTGATCGCTCTGCTGATCCATGTCCTCAGCGTCGCCACGTCGGTGCAGGCGAGGATGCGTTCCCGTGCTTCCTGCGGTACGGATACGTCTCGGCGCTCGAAAATCAGGAGGATGGCCTCGGCCTCGCCCTCGGCCTTGCCCACTTCGACCCACTCGCGGACGAAGTCGAAGGTCTTGAGGTAGTCGTGGTCCACGGTCATCTTCAGCTCCTCGTAGATCTTCTTGGCGACGGACCGGGGCACCGAGCTGAGTACCAGCTCAATATAGCTTGGCCGATCCTCCGGGCTCTCGGCTATGGCCTGGACGTACGTTTGCACGATCTTGTCTCGGAGCTCGGACGCGTGGGTGCTGTGCACGATCACAGAGAGGGTGATGAGCTCGGAGTTGGCGGCGGCCTGTGTCGTGTCGATGATCTGCGGCACCTCCTCCGGGCCCACGACGATGGGTACCAGCACCCACCCGGGATGCCCCATGTCGATGGCTTTGGCGCAGTTCCTGGCTGTCGCGGCGTCCTGGCAGAAGACCACGAGCAGTACCGGGCACTTGGTACGTGCCCGCAGCGTGCTCAGGTAGACCGGCCAGGACCAATGTTTCTGCTCGTCGGGTGCCCGCTGGATCTCCAGCACCACCGCGTTCACCGTTTCCCCGCTCCGGGCCATGACGACCACCGAGTCGGCGCGATACTCGGTCGGCCGGCAGTCGGTGAAGTCGGTGTTGCCCAGCGACGTCTGGTCGAAGGCCGGTACGGCGATGCCCATCTCCGTCAACAGAAACGGGACCAGGGACGGGCGGTTGCGGACGAGCTCGATGAGGTACTCATGTTCTAAAGTCACTGCCATGGGCAGAGACGTTACCTAGAGCAGTGGGTACGTTACAGGGAGTTAACGATTCCTCCACTTTCGTAGGCGATCAGCCACTCTTTCACCGGTACGCCGTAGTAGTACCCGCCATATCCCCCCGAGCTGGGCAACACCCGATGACAGGGCACGAACGGCGCGATCAGGTTCTGCGAACAGGCCGACCCCGCCACCCGGGCCGCCGTCTTCGGCAGCCCCGCCCGCTCCGCCAGCTCCGCGTAGGAAACGGTCGTCCCCGCCTTCACCTCCCGCAACGCCGCGTGCAGCCGCTTGCGCGTGGGCGAGCCGGGCTGCGAGACGGGGACGGCGTCCAGCGCGTGCAGGTCGCCGTCGAAGTAGGCGCGGGTGGCCTCGGCGGCCAGGCCGACGTCGGGGACGACCTCCAGCCCCTCGGCCTGCAGCGCGGGTGTGAGCCGGACGAACATCTCCGTCGGGTCGGCGGTGAAGCCGGCCGCGACCAGCACTCCCTCGCGGGTGAGCAGGGCCAGCGGCCCCACCGGCGTCGCAACGAGCTGGGCAGCGATCATGAGGAGCTCCAGAGGTGCAGGGCGGCGTACGCCCGCCACGGGCGCCACCGCTCGATGTGGTCGTGAGGGATGCCGAGGGCGGCCATGCGCTTGTTCAGGACGAGGTCGCCCGTGGGCCACGCGTCCGGGTCACGCAGCGCCCGCAGCGCGATGTAGCTGGCCGTCCACGGGCCGATGCCGCGAACCTCCAGCAGCGCCGCCACCGCTTCGGCCGGGTCCTGCCCGCCGTCCAGGTCGATCTGACCCTCCGTCAGGCGGGCGGCGAGGTCCTTGAGGGTGTCGATCCGGCGGTTGGTCAGGCCCAGACCGGTCAGGTCGGTGTCCAGCAGTTGGGCCGGGGCAGGGAAGAGCCCGCCGGGCGCGGCGGCCTTGGCGACGATGCGGCCGAGCAGCGTGCGGGCGCCCGCCACCGAGATCTGCTGGCCGACGACCGCGCGTACGGCCAGTTCGAACCCGTCGAACGCCCCCGGCACCCGCAACCCTGGCCTGGCCGCGACCAGCGGGGAGAGCGAGGTCTGGCCGAGGACCTCAGTGATGGCGTCGGGGTCGGCGTCCAGGTCCAGGAGACGGCGGCAGCGGGCCACCAGGCGGGCGAGCTGGCGGGTGTCGTCTACGGTCACGTCCAGGGCGATGTGGTCGCGTCTGGGGGTGAGGGTGATCGTGCCGCCTGGCACCGCCCTGGTGTAGGACGTGTGGTCGGCCGCCTCCAGGCCGGGGATGGCGCGGGAGGTCAGGAAGGCGAGCACGCCCTCCGCGTCGTACGGCTCCCGCCGGTGCAGCCGCAGCCGCAACGTCGCACCCCCACCCGCCACCACCCCGTCGGGTCCGGCGGTGATCGCGCCGACCCCGGCCGCCGCCGTCCCGGCCGGCGTGATCGCGCCGACCCCGGCCGCCGCCGTCCCGGCCGGCGTGATCGCGCCGACCCCGGCCGCCGCCGTCCCGGCCGTCGCTTTCCCGGCCGGCGCCTTCCCGTTGGCCACCACCGCTCGCGGCCCCGCCGTGGCGCGCAGTTCGCTGGGCGTGAACCCGTACGTCTCCCGCATGGTCGCGTTGAACTGCCGCACACTCCCGAACCCGGCCGCGAACGCCACCTCGGTCACCGGCAGCCCCGTCTCGGTCAGAAGCTGCTTGGCCAGCAGCAGCCGCTTGGTCCGCGCCACCGCCAGCGGTCCGACGCCCAGTTCGGCCACGAACAGCCGGTGCAGGTGCCGTTCGGTGATGTGCAGCCGCTGGGCGAGCCCGGCGACGCCCTGCTCGTCGGCCGCGCCGTCGTCGATGAGCCGCAGCGCCCGTCCGATGAGGTCGCCGCGCACGTCCCAGCCGGGGTCGCCGGGGGACAGTTCGGGGCGGCAGCGCTTGCAGGGGCGGAACCCGGCGGCCTCCGCCGAGGCCGCGTGCCGGTAGAAGCGCACGTTGCGCGCGGACGGGGTGCGGGCGGGGCAGATCGGCCGGCAGTAGATGCGGGTGGTGGTCACCGCCGTGTAGAAGCGCCCGTCGAACCGGGCGTCTCTGGCGGAGACGGCCCGGTAACAGGAGTCGAAGTCGAGCTCTACTGGTGACATGCCTCCGACAGTATGCGCTCCCCAAGGGGACTGACTGGCGGAAATCAGACACCACCGTCAGCCCGCCGGGGCGGCTACTTGGAGGAGACGCCCACCCCCAGGTCGAACTCCCGGTAGACCCTGGCCCAGAAGCCGTCGCGCAGCCAGACCCGCGCCTCCGGGTAGGGCCGCAACGAGTGCCCGAGCTCCTTCTCGGCCTCGATCAGCAGCTCGGTGTCGATGACGGTGGGCAGGATCGGCCCGGGAAGCAGATCGCGGATGTTGTCGCGCCCGCGCGTCAGTATCCACTTCTGCGCGACATGCTCACCCACGTCCTCCACCCGAGGTCTGCTCGGCCCGAGTTTGGCGACCTGGCCCGGTTTGGCGTGCGGTTTGACGGGGGCGCGCCCGGCGAAGACCTGGGCGGGCGAGGGCGCGGCGGCGGGTGGGGTGACGGGGACGGGCTGGGGAGCGCGGCTGAAAAACGGTCTTAGGAAATCGGCGCTGATCACTTCGACGGTGTCGGACTCCCACACCAGCCGTTCGGCCTGGTTGGTGCCGTACGGCGGTTCGACGCCCCACAGGTGGATGCGCACCCCGTACGCCTGCGCCGCCTCCACCGCCGGGACCATGTCCTCGTCACCGGCCAGCAGGATCGTGTCAGTGACCGCATGATGCCTGGCCAGTGCCTCCAGATCGCTCCGGATCTGTGCGTCCACACCCTTCTGCTGGCCACGGGCGTTCAGGTTGCCGAGTCGCACCTTGACCCACGGAAGCTGAGCGATGACACGCTGGTCGACGGTAGGCACGCGATCACGGGCTGCGTCATACCAATAGATCCGCAGAAGTTCGCCCGAAATGCGTTCCTCTGCATGTTTCTGTAGACTCTGGATGAGCTCATCGGCGGCCACCCGATATTCCTTGCGCTCCTTCGCGCCGAGCAGCACTTCGCCTGCCGCAGCGTACAGATAACCGACATCCACTAGGACGGCGTACTTGGCTGCCACAGGATGCGGCATGAGGTCTGGGATGGCCATGTCGTCCTCCAGGCCGCGGTGTTAGTTGATCGGCCGACTATATACGCCTACTTTCTCTAGATAGTCCCAACTCCCGGGGAACTTGACACCCGATTCCCAGGATCTATCTAGGGTAGTGCGCTCATCCGCCATGCCGACTTCCCTGGCGCCACAGGCTTACGCATAGCTCTAGCCGGGTTTCGCCACGTTTGTCTTCCCGGTGCGGGTGGCGCCTGCCGTTCGGCGCGCCGGGACGCCAGGACGGCCGCCAGCGCGGCGATCTCCTCAGGCGTGGCGTCGCCCCGGACAATGCGCAGGTCAGTCGTCACAGCGGAATGTTCCCATGCTTCTTGGGCGGCAGCGTCATCCGCTTGTTCCTGAGTGCCCGCAGCGCCCTGACAACCTGGGGCCGGGTTTCGGATGGCCGGATCACCGCGTCCACATAGCCGCGCTCCGCCGCGATGTACGGGTTGGCCAACGTGTCCTCGTACTCGGTGACGAGGGCGGCCCGCTCGGCCTCGGGGTCGGCGGCTGCGGCGAGCCTGCGCCGGTGCAGGATGTTGACCGCGCCCTGCGCGCCCATGACGGCGATCTGCGCGGTGGGCCAGGCCAGGTTGACGTCCGCGCCGAGGTGCTTGGAGCCCATGACGTCGTACGCGCCGCCGTACGCCTTGCGGGTGATGACGGTGATGAGCGGGACGGTCGCCTCGGCGTAGGCGTACAGGAGCTTGGCCCCGCGGCGGATGATTCCGTTCCATTCCTGATCGGTGCCGGGAAGGAAACCCGGTACATCAACAAAAGTCAGGATCGGAATATTAAACGCATCACATGTTCGAATAAATCGGGCGGCCTTCTCGGATGCGTTGATATCCAGACATCCCGCGAAATGCATGGGCTGGTTGGCCACCACGCCCACCGGCTGGCCGTCCACCCGGCCGTACCCGACCACCACGTTCGGCGCGAACAGCGCGTGGACCTCCAGGAACTCCCCGTCGTCCAGCACGTGCTCGATCACCCGGTGCATGTCGTACGGCTGGTTCGGCGAGTCGGGGATCACCTCGTCCAGGTCGGGATCCGGGTCGAGATCGGCGGCCGGTTCGTACGCCGGAGCCTCGTCCAGGTTGTTCGACGGCAGGTACGACAGCAGCGCCTTGACGTACTCGAGCGCGTCCTCCTCGTCGGCCGCCTGGTAGTGCGCCACCCCCGACTTGGTGTTGTGCGTGCGGGCCCCGCCGAGCTCCTCGAACGTGACCTCCTCGCCGGTCACCGTCTTGATCACGTCGGGACCCGTGATGAACATCTGCGACGTCTGGTCCACCATCACCACGAAGTCGGTCAGCGCGGGGGAGTAGACGTGGCCGCCGGCCGCCGCGCCCATGATGAGCGAGATCTGCGGGATCACGCCGGAGGCGTGCACGTTGCGCTTGAAGATCTCCGCGTACAGGCCGAGCGCGACCACACCCTCCTGGATGCGCGCGCCGCCACCCTCGTTGATGCCGATGATCGGGCAGCCGGTCTTGATCGCCAGATCGAGCACCTTGACGATCTTCTCGCCGTACACCTCGCCGAGCGAGCCGCCGAACACCGTCACGTCCTGCGAGAACACGCACACCTGGCGGCCGTCGACCGTGCCGTGCCCGGTGATCACGCCGTCGCCGTACGGCCGGCGCTCTTCCATTCCGAACATAGTGGACCTGTGCCTGGCGAACTCGTCGAACTCCACGAACGAGCCCTCGTCCAGCAGCGCCAGCACCCGCTCCCTGGCCGTCATCTTGCCCTTGGCGTGCTGCTTGTCCACCGCCGCCGACGAGCCCGCATGCACGGCCTCGTCGAGTCGCCGCTCCAGGTCGGCGATCTTCCCGGCGGTGGTGTGGATATCCGGCTCCTCCGGCATCGCCTCCGCAGTGCTCATGCGCGCAAGGCTAGTCCTCCTCCTAGAGTGAAGCCATGTCGGACGCGGTTCGCACGCACGCCCTGTTCAAGCGCTACGGGCAGCAGATCGCCGTCGCGGGGGTGGACCTCGTGGTCCCCGCCGGGAGCTTCGCCGGCCTGGTCGGGCCCAACGGAGCAGGCAAGACGACCACCCTGAGCATGATCACCGGGCTGCTGCGTCCCGACGGGGGCTCCGCCGAGGTGGACGGGTTCCACGTCTGGCGCGACCCCGTCGAGGTGAAGGCGCGCATCGGCGTGTTGCCCGAGGGGCTGCGGCTGTTCGAGCGGCTGTCGGGGCGCGAGCTGCTCCTCTACAACGGCAGGCTGCGCGGCCTGCCCAAGGCGGACGTCGAGCAGCGCGCGGCCGAGCTGCTGGCCGTGATGGACCTGGCCGACGCCGCCGACAAGCTCGTCGTCGACTACTCCACCGGCATGCGCAAGAAGATCGGCCTGGCCGCGGCGCTGCTGCACAACCCGTCCGTGCTCTTCCTCGACGAGCCGTTCGAAGGCGTCGACCCCGTCAGCGCGAACACGCTCACCGAGGTGTTACGGCGCTTCACCGCCTCAGGCTCCACCGTCATCTTCTCCAGCCACGTGATGGACCTGGTGGAGCGGCTGTGCGACTGGGTGTCGGTGATGAGCGCGGGGCACATCGTGGCGCAGGGGGCGCTGGCGGACGTACGCGGTGATCGTCCCTCACTCAACCAGGCGTTCCTCGAACTGGTCGGCGGCGCGCCCCAGGGCGGCGAGCAGGGCCTGGGCTGGCTCGGCGGCAGAGCGCGCGAACAAGCGCCAGGCGACGCCCAGCAGCAGGCCTCCCCATGACCACCGTCGCCCTCTTCGCCCAGCTCAAGCTGCGCCTGATGGCGGGAAACCTGCGCGGCGACCTCCAGCGCAAGCTCGGCTTCGTCTTCACCCTCCTGGCCGCCGCCGGCCTGGCCGTGCTGGGCTTCTTCCTGATGAGCCTGCTGCGGCTGGCGCCCCCGGACATCGCGGCCTCGCTGGTCATCATGGCGTTCGCCGCGTTCCTGTTCGGCTGGATGGTCGTACCGCTGATGGCGTTCGGCCTGGACGACACGCTCGACCCGGCCAAGCTGTCGCTGTTCCCGCTGGGCACGCGGCGGCTGGCGATCGGCCTGTTCACCGCCTCCGTCACGGGCGCCTGGCCGGCGGCGATGCTGATCGTGACGTTCGGCGCCCTGGTCGGGCTGGCCTCCAGCGCCGGCGGCTGGCTGCTCGGGGTGCCGGCGGTGCTGGTGCAGTTCGCGCTGTGCGTGGTGGCGTCCCGGCTGATCACCACCGCGCTGTCGAGCGCGCTGCGCACCCGGCGCGGGCGCGACGTGCTCGCGGTGGCCGCGCTGCTCGTGGTGCTGCTCGCGCAACTGCCCAACCTGCTGATGAACGGCGGCTTCGGCGATCCCACCACGATGTTGCACGCGATGGCGGGCGTGCTGCGCTGGTCGCCGCCCGGCATGCTGGCCCACGCCATCGCCGACGGCGGCCTGATCGGGCTGGCCGAGGTGGTGCTGGTGGCGCTGTTCACCGTGGCGCTGGCCTGGCTGTGGATCAAGGCGCTCGCGCGCGCCCTGGTCACGCCGGACGTCTCCACCCAGGCCGCCTCCGTGCGCAGGGAGATCGGCCTCGCCGACCGGTTCCTGCCGGACGGGCCGCTGGCCGCGGTGGTGACCAAGGAGCTGAAGTACATCAGGCGCGACCCCCGCTACCGGGTGGGCTGGTTCAGCGCGATCCTGGTGACGGTCGTGCTGTCGTTCTCCCTGACCAGGACGGCCGGATCGGGCGCAGGGCTGCCGATCACCCTGTCCTGCATGGGCGCCCTGATGATCGCACTGCAGTCGATCAACGCGTTCGGCATCGACGGCCGGTCGCTGTGGATGAACGCCGTCGCCTTCGGGTCGGAGCGCGGCCTGAAGGTCGACCTGGCGGGCCGTCACCTGGCCAACGCCCTGATCGCGGTGCCCGTGATCGCCGTGATCGCGGTCGTGACCGGCCTGCTCACCGGCCAGCCGGGCGCGATCGTGCCCGGCATGCTGACCGGCTGGGGCGCGCTCGGGGTCGGCCTCGGCGTCGGCTCCGTGACGAGCGTGGTGCTGCCGTACACGGCGCCCGAGCGGATGAACGCCTTCAGCGGCGCCGCGCCGGGCCAGGGCGGGCTGGCGTTCGCCTCCGCGATGGGCGCCACGGTCGGCATCGGGCTGCTCGTGCTGCCGTTCGTGGTGCCGCTCCTGTTCGGGCTCCTGTGGGTGTCCGCCCTGGCGCCGCTCTACGGTCTGCTGGCCGAGGTGCTCGGCCGGCGGCTGGCCGCCCGCATCGGCTTCGCCCGCACCCCCGAGCTGCTCGCGGCCGTCTCGAAGCCCACCTGACCAGTGGTCTAGTCCAATAACTGAGACCGGTCTACGTCGTCCCGAATCGAGTCGATACCCTTCGAAACATGATTGACCAGGGGCTCGAGCGT
Source organism: Nonomuraea monospora (assembly GCF_039531895.1). NCBI lineage: Bacteria > Bacillati > Actinomycetota > Actinomycetes > Streptosporangiales > Streptosporangiaceae > Nonomuraea > Nonomuraea monospora. Next base: position 24,019 of record NZ_BAAAQX010000017.1, on the reverse strand, counting down.
CGCAGTGCCGCCGTAACCGAGATGCCGGACGAGCTACGCCACGATGTGCGTCTGCTGGGCAAACTGCTCGGCCAGGTGCTCGCCGAACAGGGTGGCGAGGACCTGCTGGCCGACGTCGAACGTTTGCGCAAAGCCGTCATCGCGGCACGCAGAGGCGAGATCTCGGCTGACGTGATCACCGAGATGGTCGCCGGATGGGAGATCGAGCGGGCCGTGGCCGTGGCCCGCGCGTTCACCTGTTACTTCCACCTGGCCAACCTGGCCGAGGAGCATTACCGCATCCGCACCCTGCGGGAGCGGGACGCCGAGGGCAGGGTGCAGCGCGAGTCGCTGGCACAGGCCGTGCACGAGCTCGGGCACGAGCGCGTCACCGAACTGCTGGAGGGCCTGGAGCTGCATCCGGTGCTCACCGCGCACCCGACGGAGGCGCGCAGGCGCGCCGTCGTCACCGCGATCCAGCGCATCAGCGGCCAGCTCACCGAGTACAACGCGCCCGGCCGCGGCGCCTCCGAGCGCGCCGAGAGCAAGCGGCGCATGCTGGAGGAGATCGACACCCTGTGGCGGACGGCCCAGCTCCGCTCCACCAAGCTGGACCCGCTCGACGAGGTGCGCACAGCCATGGCCGCCTTCGACGAGACGCTGTTCCGCATGGTGCCGCAGGTCTACCGCTCGCTCGACGCCGCGCTCGACGAGCGCACCGGCACCCGTCCGCCGCTGGCCAGACCCTTCATCCGGTACGGGAGCTGGATCGGCGGCGACCGCGACGGCAACCCCAACGTGACCTCCAAGGTCACCCGCGAGACCATCCAGATCCAGTCCGAGCACGTGCTGACGGCCCTGGAGACCGCCTGCACGCGCATCGCCCGCACGCTCACCGAGTCCGCCCAGTTCGCGCCCTGCTCGCCGGCGCTCAAGACCGCGCTGGCGACGGCCGTGGACGCGCACCCCGACGTGGTGTCCGAGCTGGCCACCCGCTCGCCGCGGGAGCCGCACCGGCAGTGGCTGCTGTTCGCGGGCGCGCGCATCGCCGCCACCCGCCGCCGCGACGCCGACCTGGCCTACCGTTCGCCCGCCGAGCTGCTGGCCGACCTGCGGCTGGCCCAGGAGTCGCTGGCCGCCTCGGCGCCGCGGCAGGCGTACGGGGAGCTGCAGCACCTCATCTGGCAGGTGGAGACGTTCGGCTTCCACCTGGCCGAGCTGGAGGTGCGCCAGCACTCGCAGGTGCACGCCGCCGCTCTGGAGGAGCTGCGGGCCGGCGGCGAGCTGTCGGAGCGCACCGAGGAGGTCCTGGCCACGATCCGGGTGATCGGCTGGATCCAGGAGCGCTTCGGCGTCACCGCCTGCTCCCGCTACGTCGTCTCCTTCACCCGCTCCGCCGAAGACATCGCGGCGGTGTACGAGCTGGCCAGGCACGCGCTCGGCGACCGCGCGCCGGTGCTCGACGTGGTGCCGCTGTTCGAGTCGGGCCAGGACCTGGCCAACTCGCCGCTGGTGCTGTCCGGCATGCTCGACATCCCCGAGGTGCAGCGGCGGCTGGCCGACACCGGCCGGCGGATGGAGATCATGCTCGGCTACTCCGACTCGGCCAAGGAGCTCGGCCCCGCCGCCGCCACGCTCCGCCTCTACGAGGCGCAGGAGGAGCTGACCACCTGGGCCGCCGAGCACGACGTCCAGCTGCGCATGTTCCACGGCCGCGGCGGCGCGCTCGGCCGCGGCGGCGGCCCGGCCAACCGCGCGGTCCTCGCCCAGGCCCCCGGCTCGGTCGCGGGCCGCTTCAAGGTCACCGAGCAGGGCGAGGTCATCTTCGCCCGCTACGGCCACATCGCCATCGCCCGCCGCCACCTGGAGCAGGTGGCCAACGCCGTCCTGCTGGCCTCCTCGCCCACCGTCGGCGCCCGCACCGCGACCGCCGCCGAACGCTTCCGCGGCCTGGCGGAGCAGGTGGCCACGGCCTCCGAGCAGGCCTACCGCGCACTCACGGAAGCCCCCGGCTTCCCCGAGTGGTTCGGCCTGGTCAGCCCCCTGGAGGAGATCGGCACCCTCCGCCTCGGCTCCCGCCCGGCCCGCCGCGGCCTGGGCGCCCCCCGCTCCCTCGACGACCTGCGCGCCATCCCCTGGGTCTTCGCCTGGGCCCAGACCCGCGTCAACCTCCCCGGCTGGTACGGCCTCGGCACCGGCCTGGCCGCCGTCGACTCCCTCGACGAGCTGCGGGCTGCGTACGCGGAATGGCCGCTGTTCAACGTGATGCTGGACAACGCCGAGATGTCGCTGGCCAAGACCGACCGCTCCATCGCCAAGCGCTACCTGGCGCTGGGCGGCAGAGAGGACTTCGCCCAGCAGGTGATGGAGGAGTACGACAGGACGCGGGAGCTGGTGCTGCGGGTCACGGGGCACACGCGGCTGCTGGAGAACCGCAAGGTGCTCTCCCGCGCCGTCCAGCTCCGCGACCCGTACGTGGACGCGCTGTCGCACCTGCAGTTGCGGGCCTTGCGCGCGCTGCGCACAGAGACCCTGTCGGACCAGGAGCGCGACCGGCTCTCCACGCTGCTGCTGCTTTCGGTGAACGGGGTGGCGGCGGGCCTGCAGAACACCGGCTGAGGTTCGGCTTCGAGCGGGAGAGCGGGAGGTGGCCATGCGCCGCCTCCCGCTCTTGGCATGATGGCTTCGAGTGAGACCGGCCCGACTCGGAGGCATCCATGTACGTCAGCAGGATCGAGGTCTCCGGCATCCGTGGATTCTCCGGGAAACGCTCAGTTGATCTGCGGCTGACCCGGCCGGATGGCTCGCACGCCGGATGGACCGTCCTGGCGGGACGCAACGGGTCCGGGAAGACGACGCTGCTGCGTGCGATCGCGATGGCGGTGTGCGGGCCCTCCGTCGCCCAGAATCTCGTCCCAGGCTTCCCCGGCTGGCTGTCCGTTGGCGCGGAGGAAGGGCTCGTGGCAGCGGAGGTGCTCTCCGACCCGGCCTGGGACAGGGAGTCGACGAACGGAGCTCACGTCGCCGAGATGCGTTGGTCCAGCGAGGCCGATGAGGTGGTCGTCGCCGGTCAGGCGATGAAGGAGATGTGGAGGAGCAAGCCCCACGGCTGGTTCGTCGCCGGATACGGGCCCTTCCGCCGGTTGTCCGGAGGCTCGATGGACAGCCGGCGTCTCATGCAGAGCACCGGACGCGTCTCCCACCTGGCGAGTCTGTTCCACGAGGACGCCTCGCTGGCCGAGTGCGTGAGCTGGCTGATCGAGCTCCATCTGCGGCGTTTGGAGGATCGGCCGGGCGCGACGGACCTGCTGCGGTTCGTGCTCGGGCTGCTCAACGACGGGTTGCTGCCCGATGGCTTCCGGATCGAGGACGTCGACAGCGACGGCCTCTGGGTGACCAGAGATGGCCGGTCCATGGCGTTGCGCGAACTGAGCGACGGCTACCGCACGGTCACGGCGCTCGTTCTCGACCTGGTGCGCAGGATCGATCACGTCTACCCCATGACCGGAGCGAGCGGGACCACGGTGGACGCGCCCGGAGTGGTGCTCATCGACGAGATCGACGCGCATCTTCACGTGAGCTGGCAGAAGAAGATCGGCGGCTGGCTGACCGAGCACTTCCCGCGGATCCAGTTCATCGTGACCTCCCACAGCCCGTACGTCTGCCAGAGCGCCGACCCAGGCGGCCTGATCCGGCTGGCGGGGCTGGATGAGGACGCACCACCCAGAGTGGTCGAGGAGGACCTTTACCGGCGGATCGTCAACGGCAGCGGCGACGACGCGTTGCTCACCGACCTCTTCGGCGTGGACTCGCTCTACTCGGACGAGGCGGAGCGAAGCCGGCACCGGCTCGTCGTGCTGGAACGGGCGATCATGGGCAACCGCGCGACCCCCGAAGAGGAGCAGGAGTACCGGATCCTGCGCGAGCAGCTCAAGAGCACCATGACGACTAGGGTGAGCGAGGTCGCCGCGCGCATCGTGGAGTCCTCGTGATCCGCGTCCACCGCCACGCACCGCCCGCAGCGCTGGGGGAGTGCCTGCGCGTCGCCACCGAGAAGCTGCGTGCGGACGCGGCGGGCACGAAGCTGGCCCGGGCCAGGTGGAAGGCGGCCAGGACCATCCAGCAGCAGGTGCGCTCGCAGCTCGCCAGCATGGTGGTGGGCATCAAGTCCTGCATGTACTGCGGCGACCACTTGAGCGCGGACATCGACCACTTCGAACCCCTCGCTGAGGCGCCGCTGCGAGCCTTCGACTGGCTCAACCACTTCCTGGCCTGCTCCCACTGCAACAGCCACGAGAAGCGTGACCGTTTCCCCCTCGACGCGGACGGCGCTGACACGCCGGGGCACGGTCACGATCGATGTCTTCGGCCTCAACCGCCAGGATCTGGTGAACGCCCGGATCGCCGCCTTCGACTGCATGTGCTCCGTCTTACGCGACCGCAGAAGGCTGCTCCAGGCGGGCGACGCCATCAGGGCGGACCGGCTGGCGAAGTCCCTGTTCGACCAGCCCTTCATCGACGTGCTCTACACGATGCTGCGAGTCCGCCACCACCCGCGGGCCGAGCTCGTCCTGGACGGCCCGGAGGTGGTCGAAGCCCTCGCTGATCCGGCACTCGACTTGTGGTCTACAGGCTCTGGAAGAAGGCGATGACGTCCGAGGTGAGCGCCTGCGTGGCGGTGTGGGCCGTGTAGTGGCCGCGGGCCGGGGCCGGGAGGGTCTTCCAGGAGACGATCCTGGCGTGGTCGCGGTCGGCGAAGCGGCGGATCGACTTGAAGTCGCCCTCGCCCATGGCCAGCGCCGTGGGCACGGTCGTCGGCTCCTTGGGGTGCTCGGCGCGGGCGTTCTCCCAGTACAGGCGCAGCGCCGAGGCGGCGGTGCCGGTGAACCAGTAGATGGCCGCGTGGGTCACGACGAAGTCGTCGTCGAGGTCGTCGTCGAGGAGCTGGGCCAGCCAGCCGATCAGCCCGGCGGGGGAGTCGGTGATGGCGTGGGCGAGGGTCTGCGGCTGCTGTGACTGCAGCACGTTGAACGCGCCCTTCTCCTTCCAGAACCAGTCGAGCACCGCCAGCCCCGCCTGCTCCTCCTCGCTCAGCTCGGCGAACTCGGCCGGGTCGCCCGAGGGGAAGGAGAAGAGCTGGGTGACGTGCACGCCGACGACGTGCTCGGGGTCGATCCTGCCGATCTCGGGGGAGACCATCGAGCCGGCGTCGTTGCCGACGGCGCCGTAGCGCTCGTAGCCGAGGCGGGCCATCAGCTCGGCCCAGGCCTTGGCGATGCGCAGGTTGTTCCAGCCGAGCTCGCGGGTCGGGCCGGAGAAGCCGTAGCCGGGCAGGGACGGGATGACCAGGTGGAAGTGGCGCGACAGGGGCTCGATGGCGCGCAGGTACTCGGCGATGGAGCCGGGCCAGCCGTGGGTGAGGATGAGGGCGAGCGCGTCGGGGTTGTCGGAGCGGACGTGCAGGAAGTGAATGTTCTGCCCGTCGATCTCGGTGGTGAACTGCGGGTGGGCGTTGAGGGTGGCCTCGACGGCGCGCCAGTCGAAGCTCTCGCGCCAGTGGGCGACCAGGCGCTTGACCCGCTCGACGCCGACGCCCTGGTCGGCGCCGGGGATCTCGTCGGCGAAGCGGGTCAGGCGGAGGCGGGCCTGGAGGTCGTCGAGGTCGGCCTGGGGGATCTCGACGCGGAAGGGGGAGATGGTGCTCATGGTCTGACCTCCGAGAGGAACGGAATGTTTCGTTCTGTTCCCAGAATAGCAGAACGGAATGCTTCATTCCACTGTTAGCCGGTGATCCTTTCCGCGCCCGCGTACACGTTGCAGCGCTCCCCGCGCAGGAAGCCCACCAGCGTCAGCCCGAACTCCCTGGCCAGCTCCACCGCCAGCGACGACGGCGCCGACACCGCGCACACCACCGGGATGCCCGCCGCCAGCGCCTTCTGCATGATCTCGTAGCTGGCCCGTCCGCTCACCATGAGCACGTGCTCCGACAGCGGCAGCCGCCCCGCCATGGACGACCAGCCGACGAGCTTGTCCACCGCGTTGTGACGGCCCACGTCCTCCCGGACCGCCGCCAGGGCGCCGTCGGAGGAGAACAGCCCCGCGGCGTGCAGGCCGCCCGTCTTGCCGAACACGCCCTGGGCCGCGCGCAACGCGTCCGGCAGCCCGTACAGCAGGTCGGGGGTGAGCTTGAGCGAGCCGGACGGGACGGGCGCGCACCGGTCGCGCAGCGCGTCGAGGCTCGCCGAGCCGCAGACGCCGCAGGCGCTGGAGGTCAGGAAGTGCCGGTCGAGGGCGGGCAGCTCGGGCACCGGGACGCGCAGGCGCACCGTGACCGTGTTGTAGCGGGCCTCGGGCGGCAGGTCCTCGTCGGTGCAGTACGCGATCGAGGCGATGTCGCCGTGCCGCGCCAGCCCCTCGCCGTGCAGGAACCCGGCGGCCAGCTCGAAGTCGTGGCCCGGCGTGCGCATGGTGATGGCCACGGTCCTGCGCGTGCCGTCGGGCGCGGTGAGGCGGATCTCCAGCGGCTCCTCCGTGGCCAGGTCGTCGCGCCGCTGCCGGACGGACGGGCCGGACAGCTCCGTGACTCTGATCCGGGTGGTCGGCCCGGGGCGCTCGCTCACCCCACCATCTTGCCTCCTCCCCTCCATGGAGCCTGCCATCAGGGAAGATGGGGGGATGGCCGACTCACGCTACTCCGACCTCGACCGCCCTCCGCTGTCCGAGGCGGCGCTCAACCGGGCACTGGTCCGCCCCGGCTCGCTGTGGACGGCTGTCACCGTCGTCGACAGCACCGGCTCCACCAACGCCGACCTGGCCCAGGCCGCCAGGGACGGCGCGCCGGAGGGCACGGTGCTGATCGCGGAGGCGCAGCAGGCGGGCCGCGGGCGGCTGGGCCGCACCTGGTCGGCGCCGCCCCGATCGGGGCTCACGTTCTCGATCCTGCTGCGGCCCGAGGCGCCGCCGCTCGCGCAGGGCTGGCTGTCGCTGCTGTACGGCGTCGCTGCCGCCTCCGCCGTGCGCCGGCTGGCGGAGGTCGAGGTGGGCCTCAAGTGGCCCAACGACCTGCTGATCGGCGAGCGCAAGCTGGCCGGCGTGCTGGCCGAGCGGGTGGACGACGCCGTCGTCATCGGCATGGGCCTGAACGTGACGCTGCGTCCCGACGAGCTGCCCACCGAGACGGCCACGTCGCTGAGCATCGCGGAGGGCGCCTGCCTCGACCGCGACCCGCTGCTGCGCGCTGTGCTCAGGGAGGTCGAGATCCACTACCGCGAGTGGGGCGAGGCCAAGGGCGACGCCGACGCCTCCGGCCTGCGCGCGGCGTACCTGGCGGTCAGCGCCACGGTGGGCCGCCGGGTCAGGGTGGAGCTGCCGGGCGGGCAGGCGCTGACCGGGCTCGCGACCGGGGTCGACGGCTCGGGCCATCTGCAGGTGGAGTCCGGCGGCGAGCGGTACACGCTCAGCGCGGGCGATGTCGTGCACGTGCGCGCGGAGGACTGAGTGCACGTACGAGCGGAGGACTGAGTGCACGTACGAGCGGAGGACTGAGCTGCCCGATCCGTCATGGGCATGGCCCCGGCCTCCCGATGGTGGCACGATGCTGCCCATGACCCTTCCCGACCATCATCTGACGCAGGGTGAGCGGCGCGTGCGATCCTTCCATCCCCATTGGAAGCGGCTCGTCGTCCCCTTCATCGCGTTGGTCCTCATCGCCGCGGCCACGGGCGCGGCGCTGTACTTCATCCCGGACTTCGAGTACGTGTCCTACGCCAGGATCGCGGTCGTCGTCATCGGGCTCATCCTGCTGACGATCTGGTCGTTCGTGCCGTACCTGCAGTGGAAGAACACCGGCTACGTGCTCACCACCCACCGCTTCACGATCAGCACGGGCGTGCTCAACAAGTCGACCGACGAGATCCCGATCACCAAGGTCAACACGGTGAGCTCCGACCAGACCTTCCCCGAGCGGCTGCTCGGCTGCGGCACGCTCACGGTCGAGTCGGCCGGTGACCGTGGGGAGATCGTGCTGAAGGACATCCCGCGCATCCAGGACGTGCGCACCGACCTGTTCAGGCTCGTCGAGGACGCCTCCGACGGCGAGGTGGACGGGCGGTGAAGTAGCCTCGCTCGGGTGAGCGAAGCCCGTCCCGGCCGCCCGAGCGCCGAGGAGATCGAGCGACTGCTGGTCGGCCTGCCGCCCCGGTACACGCGGGTGGAGGTCGCCGCCAGGAGCGGGGTGCCCAGGGAGCTGGCCGAGCGCATCTGGCGCGCGCTCGGCTTCGCGCAGCGGGCCGACGACGCCGTGGCGTTCACCGAGGCGGACGTGGACGCGCTGCGCCGGGTGCGCAGCATGCTGGACGGCGGCCTGCTCGACGAGCAGACGGTGATCCGCATGGCCCGCGCGCTCGGCCAGACCACGGCCAGGCTGGCGCAGTGGCAGGCCGAGATCATGATCGGCACGATGCTGCCGCCCGACTTCTCCGAGGACGACGTGGCGGCGGTGCTCGACGCCGCCCAGGGGCTGATGCCCGACTTCGAGCACGTGCTCATCCACGTCTGGCGGGCCCAGCTCGCCGCCGCGGGCACCCGCCTGCTGGCGATCGCCGACGGCAACGACGAGCTGGTGCCGACCAGGGTGACGATGGCGGTGGGGTTCGCGGACCTGGTGTCGTTCACCAGGCGCAGCCGCGAGCTGGACGAGAAGGAGCTGGCCGGGCTGGTGGAGGGGTTCGAGTCGCGGGCCTCCGACGTGGTGGCCACGCACGGCGCCCGGCTGGTCAAGACGCTGGGCGACGAGGTGCTGTTCACCGCGCAGGGCCCTGAGCAGGCCGCGGCGATCGCCCTCGACCTGGTGGAGACGGAGGAGCTGCGCATCGGGATGGCGTACGGGCCGGTGGTGCCGATGATGGGCGACGTCTTCGGCACGACGGTCAACCTCGCCGCCCGGCTCACCGCGATCGCCAGGCCCGGCACGATCCTGGTGGACGAGGCGCTGGCGGGCGGGCTCGACGGTGAGCCGTACGAGGCGCACCGGATCAGGCGCCGTCCGGCGAGAGGCCTCGGCGTGGTGCAGCCCTATGTCTTGCGGAGATCATCCTCCTGACACAAGATGACTGGCATGCCGTACGAAGTGCAGGGCGTGGTAGCCCAGGGCAAGGGTCAGGAAGTTTCCCTCGAGACGGTGCTCGTGCCGGACCCGGGACCGGGCGAGGCGGTGGTGAACGTGCAGGCCTGCGGCGTGTGCCACACCGACCTGCACTACCGGGAGGGCGGGATCAGCGACGACTACCCGTTCCTGCTGGGCCACGAGGCGGCGGGCACGGTGGAGGCGGTCGGCGAGGGCGTCACCGAGGTGCGGCCGGGCGACTTCGTCATCCTCAACTGGCGTGCGGTGTGCGGCCAGTGCCGCGCCTGCCTGCGCGGCCGTCCCTGGTACTGCTTCGCCACCCACAACGCCAAGCAGAAGATGACGCTCAAGGACGGCACCGAGCTGTCGCCCGCGCTCGGCATCGGCGCGTTCCTGGAGAAGACGCTGGTGGCCGCCGGGCAGTGCACGAAGGTGTCGGCCGACGCTCCCGCCCAGGTCGCGGGCCTGCTCGGCTGCGGCGTGATGGCGGGCATCGGCGCGGCGGTCAACACCGGCGGGGTCACCCGCGGCGACAGCGTGGCGGTGATCGGCTGCGGCGGCGTCGGCGACGCGGCGGTCCTGGGCGCCTCGCTGGCGGGCGCCGTGAAGGTCATCGCGGTGGACGTGGACGACCGCAAGCTGGAGTGGGCGCGCGGGTTCGGCGCCACGCACACGATCAACTCCCGTTCCGCGGATCCGGTGGAGGCGATCCGCGACCTGACCGGCGGCAACGGCGCCGACGTGGTGATCGAGGCGGTCGGCCGGCCGGAGACGTACGAGCAGGCCTTCTACGCCCGCGACCTGGCCGGCACGGTCGTGCTGGTCGGCGTGCCCACCCCCGACATGCGCATCGACCTGCCGCTGCTGGACGTGTTCGGCCGCGGCGGCGCGCTGAAGTCCTCCTGGTACGGCGACTGCCTGCCGAGCCGCGACTTCCCCATGCTGATCGACCTGTTCCTGCAGAACCGGCTGCCGCTCGACAAGTTCGTGTCGGAGACGATCGGGCTGGACCAGGTCGAGGAGGCGTTCGGGAAGATGCACCGGGGCGAGGTGCTGCGTTCGGTGGTGGTCCTCTAAATGATCGACCGGGTCATCACGTCCGGGACGTTCTCGCTGGACGGCGGGACGTGGGACGTCGACAACAACGTCTGGCTGGTCGGCGACGCGCGCGAGGTCGTGGTGATCGACGCCGCGCACGACGCGGCGCCGATCGCGGAGCGGATCGGCGGGCGCGCGGTCAAGGCCGTCGTCTGCACGCACGCGCACAACGACCACATCAACGCCGCCCGCGACCTGGCCGCGCTGACGGGGGCGCCGATCCGGCTGCACCCCGACGACCAGGTGCTGTGGGAGCAGGTGTACGGGCCGGAGGTGGCGTACGAGCCGCTGGCCGACGGGCAGAAGCTGGTGGTGGGCGGCGTGGCCCTGCAGATCCTGCACACGCCGGGCCACTCGCCGGGCGCCGTCTGCGTGTACGCGCCCGAGCTGGGCGCGCTGTTCAGCGGCGACACCCTGTTCAAGGGCGGCCCTGGCGCGACCGGGCGGTCCTACAGCTCGTTCGAGACGATCATCGAGTCGATCAGGGAGCGGCTGCTGACGCTTCCGCCGGAGACGGTCGTGCACACCGGGCACGGCGACTCGACCGCGATCGGAGCGGAGGCTCCGCACCTGGAGGAGTGGATCTCCCGAGGTCACTGACAGCAGGGGACAGGCTTTTGTGACCCACCCAACGTAGGCAAGCCTAACCAAAGTGGGTTATCTTAGGTGTGCCTAACCTTATGGCGCCCACCCCCTCGCGGAAGGCCTGTCCCTGGATGTACGTATGCATTTGTCGTGCTGTGACCGAGAATGAGGTCCACGACTGCATCGCCGCCGGGGCGACGAGCGCCAAGCAGATCCGCGACACCACCGGTGCTGGTGGGGACTGTGCCCGTTGCGTTCGGAAGATCTGTGCGATCCTGAAACGGTCTGAAGAACTGACGACCGCATAGCCGGATAGCGATGAGGGGCCCGCCATGCAGGGCGACAAACAGATCATCGAATTGCTCAACGAACAACTGACCGCGGAGCTGACCGCGATCAACCAGTACTTCCTGCACGCCAAGATGCAGGAGAACTGGGGGTACACCAAGCTCGCCGAGCACACCCGCTACGAGTCGATCGACGAGATGCGCCACGCGGAGCGCCTCACCGATCGCATCCTCTTCTTGGAGGGCCTGCCCAACTATCAGCGTTTGGGCACCCTGCACATCGGCCAGACCGTCGAGGAGCAGCTCAAGGCCGACCTCGAAGTGGAGATGTCGGTGGTGCAGCGGCTGCGGCCGGCCATCCAGCTCATGCGTGAGAAGGGTGACATCACCTCGGCGAACATCTTCGAGGACATTCTGAAGGACGAGGAAGAGCACATCGACTACCTGGAGACGGAGCTGGGGCTGATCAACAGCCTGGGGATCCAGCTCTACCTGGCCCGGTACGCCGAGCCGGCGTCGCACGACGACTGATCCGGGCGGGAACGCAGGGGATGAGGTGGGCCAGGGGCTCACCTTTCTCCATTTCCGGACGCCTTTACTTCGGGGAGGCGCGGCGGGGGTAACGCGCCGCCGCATGATCGTCCGATGAATTCCCGGCCGAAAACGGCGGTGCTTTAATCACGACCTACCGTATTTTAGCCGTGTTTGCCCAGGTCAATGGATAGGTCAACGACGAGTCAAACCGCGCGCTGTGCCCGGGAAACGATCGCCTAAGGTCCTACGATCGCTTCATGACCTGCGTACTTCTCGCCGAGGATGACACCTCGATCTCAGAGCCACTCGCGCGTGCGTTGCGCCGCGAGGGCTATCAGGTCGAGGTGAGCCCCGACGGCCCGCAGGCCCTGGAGAGGGCACTGTCGGGCGGCATCGATCTGATCGTTCTTGACCTTGGGCTGCCGGAGATGGACGGCCTTGAGGTCGCCCGCCGGATAAGGGCTGAGGGCCACGGCACTCCTGTGCTGATACTCACCGCCCGCGTCGACGAGGTCGACACAGTCGTCGGCCTCGACGCCGGCGCGGACGACTACGTGACCAAACCGTTCCGGCTGGCAGAGCTGCTGGCCCGGGTGCGGGCGCTGCTGCGCCGCGGCACCTCCGAGACACCGGTCGTCCAGGGTGTGCGCATCGACGCGGACTCGCGGCGCGCCTGGATGGGAGAGAAGGAGCTGCATCTGACCACCAAGGAGTTCGACCTGCTGCGCGTCCTGGTCCGCGACGCGGGCAAGGTCGTCACCCGAGAGCAGATCATGCGCGAGGTGTGGGACACCAACTGGTGGGGTTCCACCAAGACCCTCGACATGCACATCTCCTGGCTGCGCCGCAAGCTCGGCGACGACGCGGCCAAGCCGCGCTACATCACGACCGTCCGGGGAGTCGGCTTCCGGTTCGAGCGCGAGTAGGGATGCGCCGCCGACTGCTCTCCTCCACCCTGGTCGTCGCGGTCATCGCGGTCCTGCTGCTGGGGGTCCCCCTGGGCGTCGTCGTCAGCCGTCTGATCGTCGATGAGGCGGCTCAGGAGCTCGGGGCGGAAGCCAAGCGTCTCGTGGGAGAGGTGGAGTACGCCCGCGTCCAGGAGACGCCGCTCGACCCCCAGCAACTGGAGCAGAAGTACCCGGGCAGGTTCATCCAGATCTGGGAGCGCGGAACCCCCCTGAGGGTGACCGTCGTCGGCGACCCCCCGCCGTCCGGTCACCTGATGACCGAGGACGCCCAGACCAACACCGGCGTCTACGTGCGGATCAGCCGCGACCGCGATCAGGTCGAGCAGGACGTACGGGCCCGCCTGCTGCTCATCGTGGCCCTGGCCGGCGCCGCCCTGGCGGTGGCCGTGAGCCTGGCCGTCGTGCAGTCACGCCGCCTGACGCTGCCCCTGCAGGATCTGGCGAAGATCGCCGAACGGCTGGGCTCGGGCGACGCGCGGCCGAGCAAGCACCGCTACGGCATCCCCGAGCTGGACCGCGTGGCACAGGTGCTCGACCGCAGCGCCACCCGCATCTCCGACCTGCTCACGCGCGAACGCGAGTTCGCCACCGACGCCTCGCACCAGCTCCGCACCCCGCTGACCGGGCTCACCATGCGCCTGGAGGAGATCGTGGCCTCCGCGGCCGAGCCCGAGGTGGTGCGCGAGGAGGGGGAGGCGGCGATCGTCCAGGCCGAGCGGCTCACCGCCGTGATCGACGAGCTGCTGGCCGCCGCCCGCCGCCAGCGGCACGCCCAGGCCGAGCCGGTCGCGATCGACGAGGTGCTCGTCCAGCAGATCACCGAGTGGGAGCCGGTCTTCCGGGACGCGGGCCGCACGCTGCAGCTCGAAGGCACGCGCGGGCTGAAGGCGATGGCCACCACGGGCGGGTTCGGCCAGGTGGTCGCCTCGCTGCTGGAGAACTCGCTGCGGCACGGCGGCGGCGCCGTCACCGTGTCCACCACGTGCGGCGACAACTACGTGGTGGTCGAGGTCGCGGACGAGGGCCCCGGCATCGCCGACGAGATCGCCCCCAAGATCTTCGACAGGAACGTCAGCGGCGGCGGAGGCACCGGGCTCGGGCTGACGCTGGCCCGCGCGCTGGCCGCCGCCGACGGCGGCCGGTTGGAGCTGGTACGGCGCCGCCCGGCGACGTTCGCCATCTTCCTGCGCCCGGCGGAGGACGAGGGCAGGAACCGGGTGGTCAGCGGTCCTGCTTGACGCCGCCCTCGGGCAGCTCGACCGGGATCGGGTCGGTGGCCTCCAGGAACACCCACTTCTTGTACGACCAGTACCTGAACAGCGTGCCGAGCCCCACGCCCACGATGTTGGCGATGTTGAAGCTGAGCGCGTCGTGCAGGTTGAGCGTGTAGGTGGCGAAGCCGATCGTCAGCATGCCGAACAGTAGGGCGATGCCGTTGAGCAGGAAGAACAGGAAGTATTCCCGGCGCAGGCCGCTCTGCTCGCGGTGCCGGAACGTCCAGAACCTGTTACCCGCGTACGCGAACGTGGTGGAGATCGTCGTCGCGATGACCTTCGAGGTCAGGGGGCCGAAGCCGAAGACCACGTTGAAGAGGTTGAGCAGGCCCGTGTCGAGGAGGAAGGCGACGGCGCCGATGCTGCCGAACTTGGCCAGCTCGTGCACGAGGGACGAGAACCGCTGGTAGAGGCGCCTGGCGAAATCCACGTCTCTGCTCGGTCCCTTCCCTAGTCGAGCTTGCGCCCCCAGCGTACCGGCCATGTTGGAGCACGGGTGTCAGAGGGATGAACAAAGCCCAGAAAATAGGCTTTCAGAAACTTCATCTGATATCCGACATACCCGCTTTGAAGGGTTTACGCTGCTGACCAGTTCGAGGGCACGCGAACGCTGGGCGGTCGTGCCCGCCGGGCGGCATTGCCCGCCGGGCGACCCGGAACGGCCGTCCAGCCCTCGTCACGGGGTGGGCGGCTTTCTGAACAGTCGTTCCGTCCCGGTAAGCTCACCTGGCGTGAGTTCCTACAGCCCCATCGGACCGGTCGTCGGCATCGTCGGCGCGGGCCAGCTGGCCAGGATGTCGCAGCCGCCCGCCATCGCGCTCGGCGTGGAGCTGCGGGTGCTGGCCAACAACCCCGAGGAGAGCGCCGCCCGGGTCATCGTCGACACGCGCATCGGAGACTACCGAGATCTCGGTGATCTGCGCGAGTTCGCCAAGGGCTGCGACGTCATCACCTTCGACCACGAGCACGTGCCCACCGAGCACATCCGCGCCCTGGCCGCCAACGGCTACGTCGTGCACCCCGGCGCCGACGCCCTCGTGCACGCCCAGGACAAGGCCGTCATGCGCGAGAGCCTGACCAGGATCGGCGCCCCCTGCCCCGCCTGGGCCCGGGTCCCCACCGCCGACGACGCCGCCCGCTTCGCCGCCGAGCACGGCTGGCCCGTCGTGCTGAAGGCCGTACGCGGCGGCTACGACGGCCGCGGCGTGTGGGTCTGCCGCACCCCCGAGGACGTCGCCGAGGCCTTCGCGACCGGGGTCGAACTCATGGCCGAGGCCTTCGTGCCGTTCGAACGGGAACTCGCGGTCCTCGTCGCCCGCTCGCCGCACGGGCAGGGCGTGAGCTACCCCGTCGTGGAGACCGTGCAGCAGGACGGCATCTGCGTCGAGGTCATCGCCCCGGCGTCCGGCCTCGACCAGGAACAGTCCGCGCAGGCCCAGCGCATCGCCCTGACGATCGCCAACGAGCTCGGCGTGACCGGGCTGCTGGCGGTGGAGCTGTTCCAGACCGAGACCGGGATGATCGTCAACGAGCTGGCCATGCGCCCCCACAACAGCGGCCACTGGACGATCGAGGGCTCCACCACCTCCCAGTTCGAGCAGCACCTGAGGGCCGTGCTCGACCTGCCGCTCGGCACGCCCAGGATGACCGCCCAGCACGTCGTCATGGCCAACCTGCTCGGCGGCGACGACCCCGACCTGTTCAAGCGGTACGAGCACGTGCTGGCCCACGACCCCGGCATCAAGCTGCACTTCTACGGCAAGGAGGTGCGGCCGGGGCGCAAGATCGGCCACGTGACCGCCCTCGGCTCCAACCTCGACGAGGTCCGCGCCCGCGCCCGCCACGCCGCCGTCTACCTCATGACCGGGGAGTACACATGATCGGCATTGTCATGGGCAGCGACTCCGACTGGCCGGTCATGAAGGCCGCCGCCGAAGCGGTCGCCGAGTTCGGGGTGCCCTTCGAGGCCGACGTGGTCTCCGCGCACCGCATGCCCACCGAGATGATCGACTACGGCCGCGAGGCCGCCGGCCGGGGCATCCAGGTGATCATCGCCGGCGCGGGCGGGGCCGCCCACCTGCCCGGCATGCTCGCCTCCGTCACCCCGCTGCCTGTGATCGGGGTGCCGGTGCCGCTGAAGTACCTCGACGGCATGGACTCGCTGCTGTCGATCGTGCAGATGCCCGCCGGGGTGCCGGTCGCCACCGTGGCCGTTGGTGGGGCTCGCAACGCCGGGCTGCTCGCCGTGCGGATTCTTGGCGCCTCTGATGCTGGGTTGCGGGAGAAGATGGTGCGGTTTCAGGGGGAGTTGAAGGAGCAGGCGTACGCCAAGGGCGAGCGGCTCCGCGCGGAGGCCGCCGAGCTGTAGGCGAGGGTTTTTGCGGCGGCTGCGCGCGGAATTTAGGCGCGGTTGTCCGGTGGCTTCGCGCGTCGTTCAGGTGCGATTGCCGGTGGCTTCGCGCGTCGTTTGGGTGCGATTGCCGGTGGCTTCGCGCGTCGTTTGGGTGCGATTGCCGGTGCCTTCGGTGGAGCTGGGCGCGATTGTCCGATGGCTTCGGGTGGAAGCGGCCGAGTTGCGGGCAAAGCTTTTTTCCTGGGGATCCAGGCGGCTAGGGTGCGGCCATGGACGACCCGAGCAAGGCGCACGCGGCCCGCGTGTACGCCGCCGACCCCCTCCTGTCCGGCCAGGACGAGCTGACCGCCAAGCGGGGCGAGGAGTGGCTCGAAACGGCCGACGCCATCGGCCTGGCCGCCGTGGACCGGCTGCACCCCGACACCTTGCCGGCCTGCTGGTCCCCCCTGGTCGTCCACCGGCTGCGCGCCCGCGCCGCCGGACCCGACCCTGAGGCGGCACTGGGGGCGCTGCTCGACCGGTGGCTGGCGATGCCGCGCGGCGGGCAGCCGGGGCAGGCGCTCAGCGTGCTGTGGCCGAGCCGCGACACCGCCCCGGTCCGGGCACT
Source organism: Nonomuraea monospora (assembly GCF_039531895.1). Classification (NCBI taxonomy): domain Bacteria; kingdom Bacillati; phylum Actinomycetota; class Actinomycetes; order Streptosporangiales; family Streptosporangiaceae; genus Nonomuraea; species Nonomuraea monospora. Next base: position 7,210 of record NZ_BAAAQX010000017.1, on the reverse strand, counting down.
GGCCGTACGCGGCTTCGCACCCATCACCTCGCTGGCCGTCCGGGGGCTCGCTCCCGTCGGCGGGCTCGCACCTACCGCCGGGCGCGCTCCTGTCGCGTCACCGGCCTTCGGCGGGGTCGCTCCCGTTGTGTCACCGGCCGCCGACCGGCTCGCGCCCGACGCTTCGTCTGCCGCCCGCCACGGCCGTCCAGGTGCCGCTCCCGGCGACGGCGTGGCCATCCGTCGAGCCCGGCCGGACGACGTGGACGTGGTGACGGCGATGTACGAGCGCCTGGTGGCGTACGACGCGCAGTGGGGCTGGGTGACCGTGCGATCATCCACCAGCGAGCGGCTCAGGGAGTCGGTGGAGCGCGAGGTCCTGCCGCTGAACTGGTGCTGGGTGGCCGAGGCGGAGGGGCATCCCGTGGGGTGCGTCATCGTGGAGCCGCCGGGCCGTTCCGGATGGATCTCGCACGCCGTGAACGACGCGCCGGTGACGTACCTGGGGGTCATGTACGTGGAGCCGTCAGTACGGGGACGCGGCGTCGGCGCGGCGCTCACGGACGCCGCGCACGCCGCGGCGGCGGCGCAGGGCGCGACCACCATGCTGCTGCACCACGCACTGCCGAACCCGCTCTCGACGCCCTTCTGGGCGCGGCGCGGCTACCGCCCGCTCATGACGCAGTGGGTCCGCCACCTGCAACAGCCGTCATGAGCAGTCGTCGTGAGCAGCCGTCATGAGCAGCCGTCATGGACGGCCGAGGGCGCGGTAGTGCCATCCGGCGGAGCGCCACATCTCGGCGTTGAGCGCGTTCCTGCCGTCCACGATGCGCCGCGTAGCCACCACACCCCCCAGCTCCACCGGATCGAGCTGCAGAAACTCCTGCCACTCCGTAAGCAGCAACACCACATGCGCCCCACGAACCGCCTCGATGGCCGACGTGCCGTAGTTCAGCTCCGGATGCGCCTTACGGGCGTTGTCGAGGGCGATCGGGTCGTACACGGTGACCTGCCCGCCTTGATGCCCGATCGTGACGGCGACGTCGAGGGCGGGCGAGTCGCGGATGTCGTCGGAGTTCGGCTTGAAGGCCGCCCCCAGCACGCCCACGGTGCACCCGTGGAAGGAGCCGCCGGCCAGCTCTCTGGCCAGGTCCACCATGCGGGCGCGGCGCCGCATGTTGATCGCGTCCACCTCGCGCAGGAACGTCAGCGCCTGGTCGGCGCCCAGCTCGCCGGCCCGCGCCATGAACGCCCTGATGTCCTTGGGCAGGCAGCCGCCGCCGAACCCGAGCCCGGCGTTGAGGTACCGGCCGCCGATGCGGTCGTCGTACGACAGCGCCTCCGACAGCAGCTCCACGTCGGCGTGCGCGGCCTCGCAGACCTCGGCCATGGCGTTGATGAAGGAGATCTTGGTGGCCAGGAACGCGTTGGCGGCCGTCTTGACCAGCTCGGCCGTGGCGAAGTCGGTGACCACGATCGGCACCTCGCCCAGCGGCTCGTACACCTCGCGCAGCATCTTTTCCGCCCGCTCGCTGCGCACGCCGAGGACGATGCGGTCGGGGTGCAGGGTGTCCTGGACGGCGAAGCCCTCGCGCAGGAACTCGGGGTTCCAGGCCAGCTCGGCCTCGGCGCCGGCGGGGGCGAGCCTGGCCAGCTTGTCGGCGAGCCGCTCGGCCGTGCCGACGGGCACCGTGGACTTGCCGACGATCAGGCACTCGCGATCGAGGAGCGGGGCGAGGGATTCGATGGCGGCGTCCACGTACGTCACATCGGCGGCGTACTCGCCGCGCTTCTGCGGGGTGCCGACGCAGACGAAGTGCACGTCGCCGAAGGCGGCGACCTCCTCGTAGGAGGTGGTGAAGCGGAGCCTGCCGGAGTCGAGGCCGCGGCGGAGCACGGGCTCCATGCCGGGTTCGTGGATGGGGAGCTCGCCCGCGTTGAGCCGGTTGATCTTGTCCGCGTCGACGTCCAGGCCCAGGACCTCGAACCCGAGATCAGCCATGCAGGCCGCATGGGTGACACCCAGATATCCGGTCCCGATCACCGTGAGGCGATATGGCACGAGGGAGCTCCTTTCGATCGCGCAGGCATGCTACCGGCCCCCGCTACCTCCTACGTGCCACCTGCATCTCCCCGCAAACCGTACTGACTGGTAACAAGATGGTCGGACGTCCTAGTATCTATTCCATGAGCTTCCCTCTGTACGCGCCCGCCGAAGAGCACGACATGCTCAGGGAGACGGTCCGCGCCCTGGCCGACGAGAAGATCGCACCGCACGCCGCCGAGATCGACGAGACCGAGGAGTTCTCCTGGGACGTCTACAAGGCGCTCGTCGCGGCTGACCTGCACGCCGTACACGTGCCAGAACAGTACGGCGGAGCCGGGGCGGACGCTCTGGCCACGGTCATCGTCATCGAGGAGGTGGCCCGCGCCTGCGCGTCCTCCTCCCTCATCCCGGCCGTCAACAAGCTCGGCACGGTGCCGCTCCTGCTCTCCGCCTCCGAGGAGCTCAAGTCCCGCTACCTCGCGCCGGTCGCCAGGGGTGAGGCGATGTTCTCGTACGCGCTGTCCGAGCCCGAAGCGGGCTCCGACGCCGCCGCCATGAAGACCCGCGCGGTGGCGGACGGCGACTCGTACGTCCTCAACGGCGTCAAGATGTGGATCACCAACGCCGGCGTCTCCGAGTACTACACCCTGATGGCCGTCACCGACCCCTCGGCCGGCGCGCGCGGCATCTCCGCCTTCGTCGTCGAGAAGTCGGACGAAGGCGTCTCGTTCGGCCCCAAGGAGAAGAAACTCGGCATCAAGGGCTCGCCCACCCGCCAGGTCATCCTCGACAACGTCCGCATCCCGGCCTCCCGCATGATCGGCGCCCCCGGCACCGGCTTCAAAACAGCCCTCGCCACCCTCGACCACACCCGCATCACCATCGCCGCCCAGGCCCTCGGCATCGCCCAGGGCGCCCTCGACTACGCCATCGGCTACGTCAAGGAACGCAAGCAGTTCGGCCGCGCCGTGGCCGACTTCCAGGGCCTGCAGTTCATGATCGCCGACATGGCGATGAAGCTCGAGGCGGCGCGGCAGCTCACGTACCACGCGGCTGCGAAGTCGGAGCTTGCCATGCACGGCGAGCCGCAGAAGGACCTCACGTTCCTGTCGAGCGCGGCCAAGTGCGCGGCTTCCGACGCGGCCATGGAGATCACTACGGATGCGGTGCAGCTGCTGGGCGGCTACGGCTACACGAAGGACTTCCCGGTGGAACGCATGATGCGCGACGCCAAGATCACCCAGATCTACGAGGGCACCAACCAGATCCAGCGCATGGTCATGGCCCGCCAGCTCCTCAAGTAGTCCTAGGGGGTCCGGGGGAGACGCATGGTCTTCGCAAGGGAGGCGCTTCGCGCAGGGAAGCTCAGGCTGTGACGATTGGGGGGCACCGCCCCCCAAGCCCCCAATCCAAAAGCGAGGTCCTCCCGCTTCGGGCGCTTCGCGCCATGCGGTTCGGGCTGTGACATTGGGGGGCGCGGCCCCCCAAACCCCCAGCTCAAACCCCGCTGGCGCCGTCTCGTGGGCCAAGTAATCACCTAACACCCCACTCGATCGGCCAGCCCTCGCAGCTCAGCCGAGGCGGGATCCTGCATCGAGAGCAGGTCGGAGACGAGTTGCCGCACCACCCGGTGGTTGCGGATCTGCTCCGGAGTGATGCTCTCGGCCTCCAGCAGCCGCGCCACCGCCTCGTTCACCTGGCGACGCTGCGCATGCGCCCTGGCGAGATCCACCGCCAGCCGCGCTCGCCGTTCCGTCGACAGCGTGGAGGCGTCCACCGTGGTCCCGGCTCGCAACGCGTGCCCGGCATCGCCGACCTCCACCGCCACGGCCACTTCGTGCAGCGCCACGTTGGCCGGCCCGAACTCGGTGTTGTAGTCGTTGCGGCCCTCACCGACCCGCGCCGCCATCTCGCGGGCTCGTGAGAGGTGCTCGTAGGCGGTCTCTGCCTGGTTGAGCTGCGCGGCGGCCACTGCTCGCTGCAGGGTGAGCCCGCCCTGCAGCGACATCGCTCCCACCTCGCCGGCGTCGATCAGTGAGCCCAGTGCCTCGGCGGCGGTGCGAGCCGACTCCTCCACCTGATCGAACTGACGTGCTCCGAGGAAGACGAAGCCCAGCCGGAAGATCCCGGCCGCCATCATCAACGGGTTCCCGGCGCGCTCGGCCGCGTTGATGGCCCGGTCCGCCGCGATCCACGCCGCTTCTGGCTCGCCCAGTTTCGCCAGCGACGCTGAACACGCCTGATAGATGATGGCCAGCAGTTCGAACAACTCGGCTTGGTGCTCGGCGGGCGCGGACCGTATCGCGTTCTCCAGCGTCGGGACGAGACCCTGCAGCAGCTCCGTCAGCTCGACGTAGCGGCTCTGATGCGTCAGCTCCCAGGCGTGATCCACGCGCGGCTTGAGCTGGTCGGCCGGCGGCGCCGGCGCGGCCTGCAACATGGCCTGCAGCGAGTGTGCCCCGGACAGCACCAGCCGCAGCCCGGCCGCTCCCGGCATCTCCTCAGTGGTGGCCGCCACCACCGGCGCTTCGGCGGCCAGCTCCGACAGCGGTACGTCCAGTGTCTCGGCGACCTTCTCCAGCACGGACATGCGATCGACCTTGCGCACGCCCCGCTCCACCTGCGAGATCCAGGCGACCGACCGGTCCACCAGCCGGGCCAGCTCCGCCTGGGACAGGCCGCGGCGTTTGCGTTCCTGGGCGATGCGCCGTCCGAGTGCCCGTTGATACTCCATGCTCACGACGTCGTGCCCTTTCCGCTCTGCAGATCCAGCCAGTCGACCTCAACCGAGGCCAGCAGCTCTTCCCGGACGGCCAGGAAGCGCCTGGTGTGCTCGGTCTGCTCGTGGGCGTCGAAGGCGTCGCGGTCCCGGTACAGCTCGTAGAAGATCCGCTGGAGCGGCTGACCGTCCACTCGGTGTGAGGCGTACACGATCGTTCCCGGCTCGTGCCGGCGGATGGCCTCGATTGTCTCACCGACGAGGGTGTCGAACGCCGTAGCGCTGTCCTCGTCCTTGCAGGTGAATCGCACCATTAGTCCGAACATGCGCGCCTCCTGGGTCACCGTGATGGGCTGGGGGTGTCTTCGCTTGACCAGTACTTATTGTGCGGCACAAGTACGTCAAGTCGCTTGTACTCAGAGTATAGCGCTAGTACTTTAAGTACCGATAGCGGATTGCAGGGCGTTGACCTGCATGAACGCAAGGGAACGGCGATGTGCCCCATGCTGAACAGTCGCCTGGATATTCACCGGTGGTGTCGCAACTTTCCTGGCACCAAGGCCCAGATCAGCGAAGCGCGCCGATTCGTCGCCAGTTACCTCGGCGACCGCCCCGAGACCTACACCGCCGAAGTCGTCATCTCCGAACTCGCCACCAACGCCATCCGCCACACCCACAGCGGCCAGGCCGCTGGCCGATTCGGCGTCACCCTCCATGCAGGCACCACCCTGCTCATCCTCGCCGTCCACGACGAAGGCGGCCCCTCCACTCCGCGCCTATGCCAAGCCGAGAACACAGACCAAAGCGGACGAGGGCTGCACCTGGTGGAGAGCCTGACGACTCGGTGGGGCGTCCACGGCGACGAGAGCGGGCGCACCGTATGGGCGCTCATTCCGCTCGGCCGGACCGCATGAGCGACTGCCTGTCCCCGCACCTTCCCGAGCCACAGCCGAACCACACGCGGCTGACATGGTTCAAAGACTGCAAGGATTCACGACGGCGAACGCTCGCCTGGACCTGCCACTGCGACGTGATCGTCCACGAACTATGCGCCGTGGGAGGACAGTCCTTCTTGCGCCGCACAGACCGTGCCGCCGACGAGGTTCACGAGACCCATCGCATGCGCATCCGCGAAGGAAACATCCTCTGGCAGGCATTACTACAGGGCCACGTACGGTAGGCCCACCATCTCGCCTGGCGAGATCAGCAGCAGGTGCAGTTTTGTCAACGGCTAGACCGGAAAGCAACTTCTCTCCACGTCAACCTCGGATTGTGTCTTACCGACAGACTCGCGCAGGTCCTCGGGGCGGTGGTCGGCGACGTAGGCATCCAGTTGCGCATCGGCGGCGGCCTGCCGCTGTGGGTTGGCCAGTTCGGGGTACAACCGGTGTGCTTCGGCCTTGACCTCACGCCAGTTGCGTCCTGAGCACATTTCGTCCTCCAACTTCGCGGTGTGGGCTGGCTCGTCCGGATCGACGACGAAGACGATCCGCGAGCCGGGGCGAAAGCTCCCTGGAGTGCTCCTGTCACATCTTCAACGATGTTCGAGGGGTGGAGCGCTCAAATAGGCGATCGGGCCACCGGCCGTGGACGTAAGCCGTTGGCCGAGAAGGAGTTCGGCGATCCGCAGGTCGTCGGACGTGCCAGTGGTGATCATGTTGGTGGGCGCCTCGAGGTCGCTGATATAGCCGGCCAGCCTCGCGTCGAATCGATGACGGGTCACGCCAGTGTCGGTCACTTTGGTGTCCCAGTCGCTCAGTCCCGTCAGTACGGCGACGACGAATCCGCCAAGCGTGATCGGGAGAATGCCGGACTGGGCTATCTTCTCCGGTTTGCCCACCCACCATCCGCGCAGCGCCTCCAACAGGTCCGCAGGCGGCAGGTCAGCGTGAAAGCCGATATACGGGCGATCTTCGTTCGAGACTCGCTTCGCCACATCGACGCGTAACACGGCCATCGTGGAGGCGCCGGTTGCCGTCGGGAGCAGGTGACGTAGGTCTGCGGCGGAGCGGGCGTGGATCCGTTGCGCCACGTCCGTAGGGATGATCAGCTTGCCGCCGTGTTGACTGGCCGCCGGAAGCAGATTCGCGGCCGCGATCCTCTGGAGGGCGTCCAAGGAGAGGCCGAAGCGGACGGCGGCTTGCCGCAAAGTGATCAGAGTCATGGGCTCGCGGGGGCGTCTTTCGGCTCGCTGCGTTCAGGGTTTCGAAGTTGATCAGGTGGACCTGCGAGTTGTCCAGAGGGATTGTGCAGGTCCGGGCAGCATGGTTCTAGCCAGGGAGACGCTTCCCTCCCTGTCAAAATGGACAGAGGTAGCAAACAGGCATGAAACTCTGTGCTGAGGGTGGGGAAGGAGACATCCCTTCGTGGGAGCAAGCAAGCCGGATCCGGAGGTCCCTGATCCTCAGGTGCGGGAACGGGGACGTCCGCGTTCCTACTCCGCCGCCTACAAGGCCCGGATCCTG